>CAZCUL010000584.1:0-10108 GCA_964501475.1 uncultured Verrucomicrobiota bacterium
TCCTCCGGCCGAAGCTGGTGTGCAAGCCGCGCTCGCGGAAACCTTAATCGATTACGGTGCGGCATTCAATGGGCCCGGCTCGAAGTGGCAATCGGCTGGCCTGACATCGCTGGCTTACGGATACTTGAACACTGCGGAGGCGCTCGCGCGCCGCGGCGCGCCATTGGACCACGTCGCCATCGTGACCGGTCTTGGTCGAGTCGAAGACACGGCCCGGCTCCTCCCAGTCTCTAACACGCGGGCCAAACACATGGCTCTCGCGCTCGCGGCCCAACATGGCCACACTGAGATCGTGCGGATGCTGCTCGATATGGGTGAAGATCCGAACCGGTTCAACCCCGATGGTTTCCATTCGCACTCGACGCCGCTGCATCACGCCGTCTGGTCCGGCCATGCCGACGTGGTGCGCTTGTTGGTGGAACGTGGCGCGCGATTGGACATCAAGGACACGATTCATGACGGCACGCCGCTCGACTGGGCGATCTACGGAGAACGGACAGCGATCACGGAATACCTTCGCAATCAAAACGCGCCGGTGACTTGATCCAAGCCGAAAGGCAGATTCGAAGCGGCGTCTGGTTGACAATGCCGGAGCGGGTGTTGGCGTCTCAGCATTTTACCGTCTTTCGTTTCTTTCCAATGGCGCCGCGCTTCTGCACTTTGCGAATGTAGTCTGGAGCGCTGAAGACCTCACAACTGTTATTGCCCAAGTCCGCTGTCACCGGCCCAATCTTTTCGCCGAACTCAATGGCCAGTCCCGTCAGCGGTTTCACGTAGCTGCCGACTGCAATGATAAAGCTGTTCATCGCATATCGCACCACATCCGGTGCTTGGTGAATTGTCTTTTGCACGCGCTGCAACAACCGTTTCAATTCCGCCAGATCAAGTTCCGAGTCGTCCTTGAGGGCCACCAAACTGCTAAACGTCGACCAGCCTGCGCAGGCCACGAGCGGATTCGCTGATTCGATCCACTCCAGTGCCAGTTCGCGCCCGTGCGGACTGCCAGCCGCAACCCACGGTACGGTCGCTCCGGGGAGCGAACCGGCATACGCCTTCTCCACCCAGCGTTGCAGATCTTTCCTGGTCATGCGCGCATCGTCGGCGATCAAGCCGGCCAGATACATCGCGTCGTAGTTGCCGGTGTCGTACAGATCGAGCGCGAGTTGATAATCCATTTTGATGCGTTTCTGGATTTTCTTCAGGTCGCCGATCTTTACGCCGAAGCAAGGCTCCTTCACGCCGTAGTTGGTGAAGAGCATTTTCTTCAGGCTCTCCCCGCCCAGCGGTTTGAGCTCTTCCAGGATTTCGTTCGCGGTCATGCGCGTCCTCCGATTATCGCTTTTTTGCGGTGACTTCCATCAACTTGATTTCCATCTCTTTCCCGCCAGCATCGACGAGCATGAAGGAGGTGAACGTCTTCGTTTTGTCGTCGATGAATTTCGTGACCTCTTTTTGCTTAATCTCGTTGCCTTTCTCATCCACGACCGCACTGAGCATGGTGAGGGTTTTCTTCTCCGTGTCGTAGGTCCCCTTCATCTGAATCGGGGCTGGCGCGAAATTATTCACCGATGTGCCCGCATATTCCTTCGACCGCGGGTTGTAACCGAGCAGCGAATGGCCCTCGTAATCCTGGTCGCCCATTTTGCATTTGGAGGTCGTACGCAAAAACAAACCGCCGCTGACCAACTCCGCGGTCTCGATACCTTTGTATTCCACAGGCGGCGCGGTCGGTCCTTGGAAGAACATTTTTACGACCGTGTCCCAGGTTCCGGCGTCGTTCGCCAGAATCTTGTGAGCCTCGGTCGGTTTCGGAATCGTGAACTTGTGGGCCTGTTGAGCGGAGAGTTGCGTGGCAAACAAGATCACGCCAAGGGAAATCAACAGCCGTTTTAGCGTTTGGATTTCGCTGCCGGGTTTCGTCGTGCCGTTGCTCTGAGGAACTGAGTTTGAATCGATGGTAGTCATGATGTGTTTTGAGTTTCGGTGTTGATGGTTAGCGGACATATTTTTCTGGCACAGTCTTACAGGTGTAGTAGCGCTTGCTCAAAGGAATGGCGCCCGGCGTGAACGCACCCGCTTTTACATTGCGGAGAATCTTCGGAATCAATTTCTTCATCATGAAGTACCATCCCACGCGCATCATGTTGCGCAGCACCCAGTTGATGTTCTCCGCGCCGGAATGCTCCAGAATCAACAGTGTGCCGCCACCTTTCGGAACGAGCGTCCAAGTAATGATCATGGGTTCAGCGGGAGGGCGCTTGGCGTCCTTGTAGTGATGCACCCACTTCCACACGAGACGCCGTGGCGCGTCCGCCTCCAGCACCTCACACTCCGTATGGGAGCCACAGATATCCTGGTCGCAGACGAATTCAAACTTGTGGCCCACCACGGGCTTGTGGTTGTTCGGCTCAAGCCACTCCGCCAGAGCATGAGGGTCGGTGATCGCAGCCCACACGTCTTCCGGCGGGTGTGGGTAAAAACGCTCCTTGCGAATGGTGATCTTTTTGGGCGAGGCCATCGGAATCCTCTTCAGTCGGGGGTTTGTTTGGTTCGCTTTCGTTTGTCGAGGTACTCGCCCAGGGCGTCGAGTTTCTGGTCCCAGTACTTCTCGAAATACGAAACCCAGTCGAACACCTGCCGCAGACGATTCGCTTCAAGCCGGTAGAGCCGCCGTCGCCCCTGCGAACGCGTGCGAACCAGTCCTGCGCTGTGCAGGCACCGCAAGTGTTTCGATATCGCTGGCTGGCTGATGGAAAACGGCCTCACTAACTCCGTCACCGGCTGTTCGCCCTCGTCGGCCAGACGGCGCAGCAAAGCGCGCCTTGTTCGGTCGGAAATGGCGAAGAAGACGTCGGACTCTGATGGCGCATGGCGCATGGGCATGTTACATAACCAATCGGTTATGTAATTGTCAAGGGCGATCGAATTGAGCATTGGAAGAGAGAAACTCTCAGTGCGCTCATGGCAATGTGAAGCGCAGCTCCATGAACCGAAGGGGCGCGCTGCCGAAAGGCACAGTGTCGCGGGCGGCGTTCGCGGTGGCCAGTTCCGAATCGTTCAAAGCCCACGGCGTAGCGGTGCAGATCATTCCGCCGCTCGCCGCCGTGAAGTTGGTGATCTTCGTCAGCGCGTTCGAGGTGTAGCCGGAACCCCACGTTCCGACGAAGACATCGCAATGCGGTGTCGGAGAGAAAGTGCCACACCGGCGGGGCACATGCTAGGGCGTTGTGCCTACAGATGTCGCCACGTTTGCGCGCTGAAATGGGCGAACGCAGCGGCGCAAACCAGGCATTGCTTTCAGCTCGCGACGGCCTTCAAGAAGCAATCGCGCAACGGCATGGTGCGGGACGCATCCCACGCCACGAACAAATCGCCCGAAGGCGGCTGGGCGAGCGCGCGGAACACAACACCGGGATGAGGCAGCGCGCGGAGTGGTTCCGGCAACAGGGCGACGCCACAGTTCCCTGCAACCAGGCCAAGGATGGTGTGGCCGCGCTCGGCTGCTTGCAAAATCTTTGGCCGAAACCCAGCGCGCCGGCACGCATCGAGGACGAAGCGCGCGGCACCAGGATAGTTCTGCTCCGAGATGACGAAGAAGAAATCCTGCGCCAGCGAATCCAGCGACACCTTCGACTTCCGCGCCGCCGGATGGGTTTTCGGCAGCGCTGCCACAAAGTCGCACGCGCCGACTTTTCGTTTCCGCAGCGCCACTGCGTCCGCCTCGTGCGCGAAACCAATGAAACCCACGTCGAGCCGGCCCTCAGACAACGCTGCCGCTTGCTGCGTCGCCGTCAGGTCGAACAGATTGACCGCCACATCTGGAAACTGCACGCGAAAGCGGGCGACCGTCGCTGGCGCCAACGAGTGAAACAGGCCCCACACGTAGCCCACATTGAGAAGGCCGCGCCCGGAGGTTCCCGTGTTCTGCGCCACACGGACGGCCTGTTGGCTCTGTTCGAGAATGCTGAGCCGGCAAGTCCGCCAGCTCGAAGACGAAGTCGGCGTGGCCCTGCTGGAGCGCAACCGGCGCGGCGCGCGCCTGACGGAAGCAGGCCGGGTGTTTCTCGCCGAAGCCAGCACGCTCGAACGGCATTTTCCTGAGAAAGCAACGTGGACGCGCCCCAACGGCGGAATGTTCTTGATGGCAACTCTGCCAAACAACCTAAACGCATCGGACCTGCTCAAGCTGGCGCTCCAGCGGCAAGTGGCCTTCGTGCCCGGCGATGATTTCCACGTAAACGACACGGGACAGAACACCCTGCGCTTGAACTTCTCCAATGCCGAACCTGCCCTCATCGAAGAAGGCGTGAAGCGTCTCGGGGAAGTGCTGCAACAGATGTTGGCAATGGCGGTCAACGGCGCTTGACGGCTTTGGAAACCTTCCCTCGTCAACATCTTCACCGCCTCGATTCCGATTTTGCGGCCGATTGCGATTTGGCCAAGGGCCGTGGTCAAGCACGTCGGCCGGGTATTTGGTGAAGATGCTGTCGCGTTGCGGGTCGGTGTTGGCGAAACGGTGGAAGAGGATCTCGCTGGCGTTGTGAACGTCCACATCATCGTCCACCACCACGAGGTATTTGATGAACATCATTTGCCCCATACCCCAGGGGTCGTGGTCGTCGAACTCATTGCTGCGTCGCTTTTGACGCCGGAATCAATTCGCCGGCGGCAGTCCACCGCGGTGGATTCCGAATGCCTGCTGCCGGATAAGCTGGTAAGTCTGGAATGTAAACGCCCGCGATTAGATGCGCGACTCGCTCCACGTTAACATCGCTTCGGTTCATGAGCACCACGACTGTGAGTTGGGCGTCGAGAAACCGAGAGATTTGGGTCGAACTTCCGGGCGGCCACCGCCGTGAAGAACGATTCGATGGCTGCCCGCTTCGTTCAGGTACCAGCCGAAGCCGTAATGCTTCAACACCGCCCCGTTGAACGAACCGGGTCTCCACATTTCCTCAAGAGCCGCTGCCTTGAACAACTTTCCGGGATACAGCGCAGTATCCCATTTCGCCATGTCCAGCACAGTTGTCACCAACCCTCCGTCTCCGTTGTTGAACAGCGTCGGGTTCACGAACCTGCCGTTTACCACCCGGTTCGAATGCGACTCGTACAACGCCGCGCGATTCGTTATTATTTCGGACGAGTTGTCCCGACGCGTTGCGGTCATCCCCAGGGGCTTGAAAACGCGCTTGGCCAGGAATTCATCATACGAGTCGCCGGTGACACGCTGGATCAGCATTCCGAGCAGAATGTAATTGGAGTTGGAGTAAGCCCATTTTTTCCCCGGCTCGAAATCCAACGGGAACCGGACAATGACACTCCACAACTTTTCGTGATCGAAATCTTCGCGTGAGCTGCCGAGCGGCTGATTGTAATCCTTGATGCCGGAGGTCATCGTGAGCAAGTGACGAATCGTGATTTGGCTCCAAGTGTCCGGTGTGTTCGGAAAGTGAATGGAAAGCTTGTCATCCAAACCGAGTTTCTTTTCTTGAGCCAGCATCATGACCGCTGCTGCGGTGAATTGTTTGGTGACCGAAGCGAGTTGATAAACTGTTTCTGCCGTCGACGGAACGGCGAGTTCCAAGTTCGCGAAGCCGTAGCCCTGCGCTTTCAAGATCTGCCCGTTTCTGACCACCGCGATGGACATACCTGGAATGTCCTTGGCTTTCATCTCGGCCTGCACAAAGTCATCCACTCTATCGGCGTGAAGCGCGCCTGCGCCGAAAATCAGGAAAGATAAATAGTAAACTGCCGGACGGCTCATGGTTTTCTTTAGCGTGATGATGGGAGTTCAGAGATTCAAGAGCTTTTCCACCTTCGTCTTCACTGCTGCATCCATCTTGATGGGCGACGGCCAGGGGCGTCTGAAAACTTCGGCGGGGAGATTCTTTGTCGCGGCGATGCCGAGTTTGCAGCCGATGGCGATTTTGCTGGTGGCGTGGTCGAGCACGTCGGACGAGCGTTTGATGGAGATGCTGTCGCGGCGCGGCTCAACGTCCGCCTCTCGGCGGGGTGAGTTTCCGGCCGCTGCCGGTTTGCACGAACCAGAGACTGGCATATGTCAGTAGAGGTGCCCGGCCCGTGCATCCCGAAGTTGTTGGTGATTTTGCTGGACTACCTGCGGCTGAGAGAGTAATTGTTGGGCATCGAAACTGAATTCACACTGCAAGGGCGTCGAATACAGCCTGGGGATTTGGTCTGGCTGCAGAACTGGATCGATCAGAATCCGGAGTGGAGTCGCAAGCGGATAGCACGAGAGTTGTGCCAGCGATGGGATTGGGTTGACGGGCGTGGTCGGATTAAGGATTTCGCGGCGCGGAGCCTGTTGCTCAAGCTGGAAGGTCGAGGCCAGGTGAAGCTGCCGCCTGTGCGACTCAATTACCGGCGTGCCCGGCCCAAGGCGCCGTCGTTGGAACAGTGGGAGGAACCGCCAACCTGGACGGCGTCGTTGGCCGAGATTGCCCCCGTGCAGTTAGAGAATATCCAGGTCGGCAGTCCTGTAGCCAAGCGGTGGGCCTATTATCTGGAGCGCTACCACTACTTGGGCTTTCGCGTGGTAGGGGAGAACCTGGGATATCTGGCCACCGACCGGCAGGAACGCGATGTGGGATGTCTGTTGTTTGGAGCGGCGGCGTGGCGGTGCGCAGCGCGGGATCGGAGGTTGGGATGGAGTTCCAAAGAACGGCAGCAGCAGCTCTGGAGCGTGATCAACAATACCCGGTTTTTGATCCTGCCATGGGTCCGAGTCAAACATCTGGCCAGTTGTCTGTTGGGCGAGGCGGCGCGGCGGATTGATGCGGATTGGCGCCGGAGCTACGGGCATGGAGTGGACTGGTTGGAAACGTTTGTGGATCGAGATCGGTTCCGGGGCAGTTGTTATCGCGCCGCCAACTGGGAATGGGTGGGCCAGACGCAAGGACGCAGCCGCCAGGATCGGGATCATCAGCTACGAGTTTCGGTCAAGGACGTCTATTTGTACGACCTAAAGAGGCGGAGAAGCTGATGAACCCACTGCGCCGAATTGAACAGGAAGTATTGGCGTTGGGTCGGGAGTGGACTCGGTTGGAGTTGCAGAAGCGACTGCAAGAGCAGTGCGATGAGATGCCGATGGAGTGTCCGCAAACTGACCAACCGTTGGAGAACATGCGCTGGCGTGCGATGGAGTTGGACACGGTGGCGGGGAAGGTAAAGCTCCGAGCCCATCATGGTTATCAGGCTCAGCAGAAGAAGTGGATTTGTCCGGCACGAGTGGCCTGGGGATTAAAGCCCTACGAGCGAAAGACTCCGGAGTTGCAGGCGCGTCTGGCCTACACCGCCACAGCGGTGAGTTCCTACGCTGAGGCCGAGACGATGGCGACGACGTGGGGAAGCCCGGTCAGTGATGGATGCATTCACCAGCAAGTGCAGAGCTTGGGAATAAGTGCTCAAGCCTTGGTGTTGCCGACACCCGCGGCTGGGAAATCCGAGCCGCCCTTTAGCATGGTGATCATGATGGACGGATGGATGGCGCGGGAACGGGGTGTGGACTGGGGAGCCGGACCGCGCAAGAAGGATCCGAAGAGGGTGGAGTGGCGGGAGATCAAATCGGCGGTGATTTACCGATTAGAGCAGCGCGTGGAAAATGACTCTGGGCGCGGACTGCTCTTGGAGAAGTACACGGCGGCGACACCACCGGAAACCTCACCGGTGGAATTTGGCCGGCAGGTGCATAATGAGGCACTGCGCCGGGGGCTGGCCCGAGCGAAGGTTGTCTATCTGGTTATGGATGGAGCGGTGTGGTTGTGGGATTTGGCTGAGGATCGGTTCAAGGAGGCGACCAAGACCCTCGACTTTCACCATGCCCGAGAGCACCTGCATGCGGTTGCTGAGTCGCTACATGGCTCCGGGACCCCCCAATCCAAGGAATGGTTGAAAGGAATGCTGCATCGACTGCGACACGGCAAGGAGACACGAGTCGTTCGAGAGTTGGAGCAACTATTGGAGTCCAAGGGGCAGCATTCAGCCGAACACCAGGAAATAATCGATCGAGAAGTGAACTACTTCCAGGAGCACAGGGATCATCTCCGTTACAGCACCATGGAGGAAGCAGGAGCTCCCTTGGGCAGCGGCGCTGTCGAATCCCTCGGCAAGCAACTCCAGCGGCGACTGCGCGGGTGCGGACAATTTTGGGCCCGGCCGGGATTGACCAACCTCCTCCGCTTGAGCGTTCTGGTAAAAAACCACGACCATCACCACTTTGGAACTAATCTCTACCGCCAACTTCAGGATGCACCGGTGCCCGGCCGGATATGGACAGACTACTTGTGTCGGCAATCCCATCCGTGTAAGGCTTTGCTTGTGATCGGCGAGGAGTTCCGGTGCCATCCGCAAGGAGAACACCGTCGTGCCGGAACGTTTGAAGGCTGGCCTCCTGCGTGGCTTCGGCTGGCTTCGGCCAAGCGCATAGACTTTTCGCCGGGTACTTGCTAACCTGAAAGCGCGGCGCAGAATGAAAACAGCAAAGCCAATCCCGTCTCGCGTCTTGATCGCGGACGACCAGTCCGACGTCCTGGAAGCGTTGCGCCTCCTCGTCAAAGGCGAGGGCTACCAGTGTGAGACGGCGAATTCGCCCAGGGCGGTTCTGCACGCCTTGTCGGAGCGCGACTTCGACCTGGTGCTGATGGACCTCAACTACGCTCGTGACACGACGTCCGGCCAGGAGGGCCTCGATCTGCTTCAGCGCATTCAGGCGCTCGACAGCACGATGCCAGTCGTGGTCATGACCGCATGGAGCAGCGTGGAACTGGCCGTGGAAGCGATGCGCCGGGGAGCGCGCGATTTCGTCAAGAAACCGTGGGAAAACGACCGTCTTATCGCCATCCTCCGCAACCAAATTGCGCTCGGCCAGGCGTGGCGTACGGGGCAAAGGCTGGAAGCAGAAAACCAGCTCCTCCGCGGTGATGCCGGTCCGAAGCTGATTGCGGAATCAGCCGTCATGCGTCCGGTGCTGGAGATGATCTCCCGCGTGGGACCCTCGGATGCGAACGTATTGATCACGGGTGAGAACGGGACCGGAAAAGGCCTGGTCGCGCGCCTGCTCCATTCAGTGTCGAACCGATCCGGCAAATCGTTCGTGGCGGTCAACATGGGTGGGTTCTCCGAAGGCGTGTTCGAGAGTGAGTTGTTCGGCCATGTGCGGGGCGCGTTCACGGACGCGAAGACGGATCGCGTGGGCCGATTTGAACTGGCCGAAGGCGGCACGCTGTTCCTCGACGAGATTGCCAACCTCAATGCCCAACAGCAGACGAAGCTGTTGCGCGTGCTGGAGACAGGCGAGTTCGAGCGCGTCGGCTCCTCCAGAACGCGGCGCGCGGACGTGAGAATCATCTCGGCCACCAACGCTGACATCCGTGCGGAAGTGACCGCGGCTCGCTTTCGGCAGGACGTGTTGTTCCGGCTCAACACCATCGAGATTCATCTGCCTCCCTTGCGGGACAGGCCGGAAGACATTCCACTGCTGGCCGCGCACTTTCTGCGGCAGCACGCCCAGCATTATCGCAAGCGGCTGGAGGGATTTGATTCGGCCGCGACTCGCACGCTGAACGATCATCTTTGGCCCGGAAACGTGCGCGAGCTGGACCATGTGATCGAACGCGCCGTGTTGATGGGGCAGAGCAAGACGGTCTGCGCGGCCGACCTTGGCCTTCAGGTGCAAGCCGGGGCCGCTCCGCGACTGGAAGACATGAGCATTGAGGAAGTGGAAGCTTTCCTTATCAAGAAAACGCTCTCACGCTTTGAAGGAAACGCGATGAAGGCCGCGGAAGCCTTAGGATTGAGCCGGAGCGCGTTCTACCGGCGGCTTCAGAAGCATCAACTTTGATGCCGCCATGCACCGTGCGCAACAAACTCAAACACGAAAACCGAATCCTGCTGCTGACGCTGCTCGCGGGGACTCCCGCCGTCATCATGGCGATGGTCTTTCTCTGGAACGGTGATTCGTCAACCGTGACCAAGTGGACACTGACGTTGCTGGCGGGCGGCTCTTGGTTCGGACTGGCCTTTGCCGTGCGCGAGAGGGTAGTTCGTCCGCTCCAGACCATTTCCAATCTTCTGGCCGCACTACGTGAGG
>CAZCUL010000585.1:0-8606 GCA_964501475.1 uncultured Verrucomicrobiota bacterium
CTCAATGCCGCCGAACGTCCAAGGTCAGGCACGCCGGGGCTGCGGCTCAAGGCGACAAGACCAGCGCTCACCGGCGTTGCCTGGAGCGCCTGGTTCGGTGATCTGCGGCTCTGGTCCTCGTGTCACCACAAAACTCTACCCCCGGATTTCACGGATGGCACGGATAAACCGCAAGCCAACCTGTCGGCAATCTGGATCCGTGAAATCCGCGCCATCCGTGGTCCAATCGTCTGGGGCTGTCCCTGTCCGCCGCAATCGATCCTGCTGCGGTGGTCAGAACAAGTCTGGCTCTCCAATCCGCCTCCATCAAACCCACGTCCGTGGCCAAACGTATTCACCGAACGACCAAGCTCAGCCACGCGGGGCCGAAAAGCGTAAGCCGCGAAGCGGAGCCCGTCGGGTAATCCCGTGTTGGCTGCAGCGCATCTTTTAGGCTGTGTCATCTCTTGGGCGGCCTCCTGCCTGTGAGCCTGGTGTCGATCCTCGCGATGAGTCTGAACAGCGGGGCGAACACAGCGATGTTGAAAAAGGCGAATGCAAAACAGATGACAAAGAACGCTGCGACGGCAGCGAGCCAAACCAACAGGAAGTAAACATTGTGGTGGTAGATGCTCATCGCAACGGCTGCGGTAGTGACAGCAATCAGAAAGGCGACGACGAATCGATTGATGGTGCGTGGATTTTCCATACCGGGGAATGGCCTAACGATCCAGGTGAGGCACAGCGCCCGTGAGCGCCGCGCCGCCTGGAACAATGATGTTGTAAAAGTCGTGATGCACGAAACTCACAGCGCGGGGCGCTGTTGCCTCGACCGTCGCTCCGGCTCCCGAAGTTCATGGAATTTCCGCCAGGCCGTCAGAAACGCTTTCTGCGCCGCGTCCTCGCTCGCGGCGAAGTCGCCCAGGATGCCCAGCGCGATGCCGCAGACCATCGCCTGGTGCCGTGCGACGATCTCAACGAAGGCGCGTTTATCTCCGCTGCGCGCAGCGCGCACCAGGGCCGCATCCGGCGTTTGGCCATTGCCAATCCCATCTTTTGTTCCCAAAGACATGGCAGCTTTCAAATGGGCGTCTCACCTTTGAAGATGCCGGGGCCGGGAAATCGGTGACATCATTTTCCTCAGACTTCGTGCAGTGGAAAACAACCGATGGATACGGATCCACCCGGAACGGTTTTGCCGCCGAGCGAGCACGGCGCGGTCCCGGTTCATGGTCCCAATGCGCGTCCGAATTTGGAAGTCGGCCTCCCCACGACGAGAGAATTGCTGGGGACGCTCCCTCACATTCCGCGATTGCTCGGGGTCGCGATCGGCTTCCTCACGGTCCGACAACCTGGAACGTCATGACGTTTCCTGCCGCGGACCAGTTAATGATGTGGAAGCCGCTTGCTGTGCCATCCGCCCAAATCAGCGCATTCCGGCGGTCCGCAGGGTCCGCGGCCGAGCAAGTCAGTCCATCATCGAGCAGGTTGTAATGGTCGCTGTTCCAAAGGGTATTCACATTATTGACCTTGATCCAGGGACGAACCAGGCGGTTGCCTCGCCGCGCGTTGCCGTTGCCGACTTCGCCGTTCCAGACGGCTGCACTCATACAAGGCGGTGGCAACGCGTTGTCCGTGCTCGACTCGATGACGTGCCAGACGGCAATGCCGGAGTCGAAGAGGTTTTTATCGTAAAGAAGGTTGCTCGCGGCGTCCTGGCGGTTCTCCAGAATGACGTACTCGTCAAAGCCTCCGCCCGGCAGACGCGGCAGGACCAACACTTCTCCGCTGAGTTTCACGTCCTCGAGATTATAAATGCCTTCACCCTGGATGATGTGAGGCGTGACCCAGCCCAGGGCGAGTTTGTTGAACGCATCGGGGTGAGGTGTGTGGTCCGCGCCAAAAAGTTCCATCAAGGAAAGCCGCCCCGCTTCGGTATCGATGGCGGTGGAAAGATAATTGTCGTCCAACCCCAGGATCAGGTGCGCCAGCTCGTGCGCCCCCACCATGAACTCGCCGACAGAGAAGTCGGTCAGCCACTCTGCGATCAATGGAATAATGACCCCGCCGACCGATAACGGGTTGCATTGGTTATCATAGACAAAACGGACCTTGCCCTCGGACGGTCCGCTGCTGTCCGGAATAACCATGAGGATGCCAAGCTCCAACTGTGGATCCAAAACACCGTCCTTGTTGTCGTCGAAATCGGCGAAGTTGATGTCCTGCTCGGCGCGTTCCAGAGCCTCCTTCCGGCGCCGATCCTGTCCATTGGGCGAAGCGCCGGATTGGCAGCCCGGGTCACTGTCGAAATACTGGCTGGAAGGCCCGGCGGCATCGTACCAGCCCAAAACAGTGTTGCCGGCCAGGGCATTTTCCAGGGAGAACTTTTCGCCCGAAACGACGGCGTAATAATGCTGGATGCTTTCCGCGGCGCCAAAAACAGCGGCCTCGGCTGCGGCAACTGAGGGGGCAGGGTGGCCGGTGCGGTCCGGGTCCCAAAGGATTACGAGCAGGCGCCGTGGTCCCACACCGGCTTCGATCCCAAAGTTCGAGAGGCCAAGGGGGGGCGGCTGCGCCAGATCGGGCACCGTGGGCGGTTTCGCCAGCACCACCATCGTGCGGTCATCCAGCGAGGCAGTTTCGCCATTCTCGACACGCCATTCCACGCTGATCGTGGACGTTGGCGGCGGCGCGTCGGGATACAGATGCTTCGCGCTGAAGACAAAGGAGTGCGCGCCCTGATGAACGGAAGATTCGGCGAGCTGCACTTCGGAGCCGGGCACCGGATCGCCATCGATGTTCAAACGCACCCGCAGGTTGTCATTGCCAGCCACGCTTGTGATGGCGCTGAGGATGACGGCTACTTCGCCATTGCGCGGGAGCGGCCCGGAGGCGGTCATGCCGGGCATGGGCACGAACGAAGTGGATGAAGTCACTTCGGCCGCGCCACTGGCGGGGATGGACAAGACTTGCGCGAGGTCAGGCGCCTTCTTTGAAGTCGCGCTCAACACCAGGCTGCGGTCGCCCATGAAGCCTTCCACTCCGCGGTCATTCACCGTCCATTGGATACGGACATTGTGGACGCCTGGATCGGGGGAAGTCTGGCCAAAGTTGAAAAGACGGCATTGCGGTTTGCTGCCTCGGGCGAATAGAACGTCTGCGGGTTGTGCCGGCTGACCGTCCACCAGTGCCCGCAAGAACATGGCCCCGTTCCCTTGAACGAAACTTTCCGCGCTCACGCTGATCAACAAGGAATCTCCCTCCCTCACTTCCACGGAACCGCTCAGACCCGGCACGTCTTCCCACGAAGCGCTGCTGGTGGACACCGAAGGGCCGCTCGGCGGCGAAACGGCGTAAAAGGCGCGGTCGTCGGGCAACCCCGTTCCTTTCCGCACCAGGAAGGCCGCGTTGCGCATGTAAGCCGTGGCTTCGCGATCCACCATCCATTGCATCTCGACGGTGTGCAGCCCGGCGTCCACTGTCCCGGCGAAAACGAAAGCGCGCGATTCGCGATTCTCCGGCGAAGTTCCCACAGTGAAGACGACATCCTCAGGCGAAAGAGGGGTTCCATCCACCAAGGCGCGCACGAACATCCGCTTGTCCTCGATGTCCACGTAGGCTTCGGCGGAAAAATATACGGCGACGGGTGTTGAATCGGAGCCCGCGATGAAATGGCCCGACATGCTGCGATAAACGGGAAGCGCGGGCCGGGCGCCTGAGCGGACAGGGGTCCAGCGCTGCCCGCGGGTGAACATCCAATCGCTTTGCGGCAGGTAGAGCCAGGTCCCGAGATTGGCCTCTGCCCGTGCCGCGAAACTCGCGGCAACCGCGCCGGCGGAAGGATCGGAGACGCCGCCACTTCCCAGGCGGAAGAAGCGATGCGCGCTTCCAGGCACGGTGTTGTAAGGCGAACTGGCGCCGGGTATGGAATGCCATGGGCCGGCAGGGTCCGGGGCGAATTCAAGAACCGCTCTGGCGTCACTCCACTCGATGAACAGCTCCCCGCTTCGCTCGCGGATGACCAGTTCCCGGGGCGGGATCTGGGAAAAACAGAACTCGGCGCCGAGCAGAAATGCCACGGCACCAAAGAGAGAGGAGGCTTTCGAGCTCATAAGCCGCTAAAGGTTCACTTGATTCATGGCCGTCATCCGGTTCCGGCCTCTGTCATTCCATTAAGAAAGTGGCCCGCCGGGGTTACAAGGAATTTTAAAGACGCCGCCACCGGCCCGCCACAGCTTTTCGTCTCGAAAAAGTGGAGAAGTACGGCGCAATCGGCTGCTCGCGCAGTCACCGCGACGAGCGCTGGGGAATCTCTCCCGGTGGCGCTGTCTTGTTGGCGGTGAAGAGCTGTTTGACCGGCTCCCGCATCAATACGATGATCGTAAACACGCCCAGCACCGTTCCAAGGGGGATAAAAATGCATTCCACTCCTGCCATGACCAGGCAGAACAAATAGTGCTTTCGCCTTGCGAGGAACCGGCCGGTTGTCAGGACAAGAGCTGCCAGCACCCACCCGACGACAATAAATATGCCGGCCAGAGTGACAAACATCCAGCCAAACCAGGCGGGAGGCGCCTCTCCCGCGGGTTCAATCTTCTCCGGTGCAAAGACAAGAAAGAGGCCAAGCACCAGGTGGATTATCGGGAAGAGAGCAATCAGCGCCGCCATGGCTGCGGCCACGTAGTGAAAGATCGAGAGCAGCCTCAGATGTTCTTCATCCTGTGTCATTCGATTCCTCCATCAAGGGGCTCGAGCCTGCAAGCGCCGGCGCGCCTCGACCACTTTCCGAGCGGCTTCTGGCGCCGTGGCGGCTGCCGCCGTCAGGTGACCCATCTTGCGTCCCTGTCGCGGATGCCGTTTCCCGTAAAGATGCAACTTCACGTCCGGGTCCGTCAGTGCCGCTGCCCAGTTCGGCTCCCCATCAGCCCAGAGGTCGCCCAGCAGGTTGGCCATGGCCGCGGGTTGGCGCAACGCCGTCGAGCCGAGCGGCAGCCCGCAAACCGCGCGAAGCTGCTGCTCGAATTGGCTGGTGACGCAGTTATCAATGGTGAGATGCCCTGAATTATGGGTGCGCGGTGCCAGCTCGTTCACCAGGAGTTTGCCTTCCGGGGTCAGAAACATTTCCACCGTCAGCAATCCCACCACACCGAGCTTCTCGAGAATGCCCTTGGCAAGTTGGTGCGCCTGACGAGCCAGGACGTCGTCGATGGCCGCAGGGGCGAACGTTACGTCCAGGATATGGCGGTTATGCGAGTTTTCAAAAACCGGGAATGCCGCAAATTCACCGTCCAGGGTGCGCGCGGCGACCACCGACAATTCCTTCGAAAAGGGGACAAGGGTTTCGTAAATCCCGTCGGCGCCGTCGAGTCCATTCCAGGCCTCGGGCAACTGCTCCTGTGCCGTCAGCTTCGTCTGCCCTTTGCCGTCGTAGCCGAAGCTCGCAGTTTTCAAAATGCCCGGCAGCCCAAGTTCGCCCGCGGCCTTTTCCAGATCGTTTAAAGAACGCACGGCTCGAAAGCCGGTGACCGGGAAACCGTTGCTGGCCAAAAAAGTTTTCTCGCGCAGCCGGTTTTGCGTCGTGTGCAACACTGCGCCGTCAGGGCGGACGGGAACGAATTCGGCCGCGGCCGCGGTCGAAGCCGCCGGCACGTTTTCAAACTCGAACGTGACCACCTGCACTTGCCGGGCAAAATCGCGGATGCGCTCCAAATCATCGTAGGGGCAGGGGAATTCCCGGTCGCTGACCTGGCCGGCAGGTGAATCGTCTTCCGGGCTGTAAATGAAGATGCGATAGCCAAGCTCGCGAGCCGCCAGGGCAAACATTCGTCCTAATTGCCCGCCGCCCAATACGCCAATGGCGGCGCCGGGAAGGATCGGAGCGGACGGCCTCATCTTGCAGTGGTGAGGCCAGGCGGTTTATCGAGCGTGGCGTCTGCCAGGACAGCGGAGGTTTGCTTCTGGCGGAAGCGCTGGTAGGCCGTCCGGAATTTGCGTTGCTTCACTCCCAGAATCGCGGTGGCCAGCAACGCCGCGTTGATCGCTCCGGCCTTGCCGATAGCCAGCGTTCCCACCGGCACCCCTGCAGGCATCTGCGCAATGGAGAGCAGAGAATCAAGGCCCTTGAGCGCTTTGGATTCAACCGGAACGCCCAGAACCGGCAATGAGGTTTTGGAAGCGGTCATGCCCGGCAGATGCGCGGCGCCGCCCGCTCCGGCGATGATGACTTCAAGCCCGCGAGTGGCTGCCGCCGAGGCGTATTTGAAAAGCAGGTCGGGCGTGCGATGAGCGGAGACCACCCGGCATTCATAGGGGACATCGAGTTGGTCCAATTGTTCGGCTGCATGCCGCATCGTCTCCCAATCGGACTTGCTGCCCATGATGATCCCGACCAGTGGCTTCGCTTTCAGCGCCATAGAATGAAAGAGTTTTACCCGGCCAGTCACGAGACAGTCGAGTCATAAGCGGAACCGGTCTCTCCCGCTGGCCATGCGACGAGTGGCAGGCCGGCGCCAGTGGCAGCGGACGGCTGGCAGGCTCCTGAACCGGCCATTGCGATTGTTGAATCGAACGTGGCGAGGGCGCAACTGCCTGTTGAAAATCCCCACTCCTTCGCGCACTCTGCGCCTGTGAAGATTTCTGCGTCAATCGTTGCGTGCTGCCTGGCTGGCTTGATCTTTGCAGGTTGCCGGCAATCTGCTTCCGCACCGCCTCCGGCCGATGCAGAACCTCAGGCAACCGCGCCGCGATTGCTCGGCGCCCCCCGTCATCTGGACCGCGCCCAGCCGAAGCTGCGCACGATGAAACTCTGGCTTGGTCCGAAGGAACTCGCGGCTGAAATCGCTCGAACCGAAACCGAAATCGCGACGGGGATGATGTTCCGCGAGGAGATGGGCGAAAACGAAGCAATGCTGTTTGTCTTTGCGGCGCCGCACCGAACCTCGTTTTACATGAAAAACACCAAGGTCCCCCTTTCCTGCGCCTACATCGATGGCGAGGGCACCATTTTGGAAATCTACGACCTGGAGCCGTTGGACCTGAAACCGCGTTACTCGAAATCGGATCGAGTCCGTTACGTGCTCGAAGTGCCCCAAGGCTGGTTCAAGCGCAATAATATCGGCGAGGGGGCGCTTGTGCGGACCGAGCGCGGATCGCTTCAGGAAACGTTCTTCGGCAAAAGACGAGATTGAATCGGAGGTCGCGGGCGGGGAGCATGGGCAGGTGGCGGTGAAGGTCATTGACCAGCGCGGGAATGAATTGCTGGTGATTTCACCCAGGGTAGCTCGTTCCTCGCAACCCTGGACTTTGCGCCGGAATCCCGTTGGGATTCTGACGACGGACTGTTTGAAGGAGCGGATAAGCGGCGCCACCGCGGTGGCCGACCGAATGAAGGCGTTGCAAGACGCGGATGGCCTACCCAAGCAGGCGGAGGGGTGTCAACAGAGATTTTTAACAATAGCCGGGACTGACCCAGGGACTGACCCTTGAATGGGGTTCTTGTTCACAGGCGACACGGCAGGATTAATTTTACCTTTTTTGAAAATTTGGTTGGCGAGCTCCGTATTAATGAATAGGCATGAACATCCAGCACTCCGTTAATCGAGCCATCGCGGCACTCGCCCTCTGCCTGGCGCCTTTTTTCCTCACCGGCTGTCGCACGAGCAGGCAAGCTCAGTTGGAGCGTGTTGCAAAAGACTGGTGCATGACAATCCGCGCCAGCCAAGTGATTCCCGTATATCCTCTCACCGAGGATATACAGCCGGGAGACATCTTCATCGTGCGCACGCGAATCCAGGATCAGATTGCGGAATATGGGCGTCGCGGCTTTCTCCCGTTGGACCAGTTGCTGGCGCGATTTCAGCCCACAAATTATCAGCGCTTTTATCTGTTCAGCCACGGTATCGGGTCCGAAACCAACACTCCGTATCACTGGAAATTCCCGGCAAATTCGGTCAGCACCAATGAATTGAGCAAGGCTCCCCGCGCCGCGTTTCCCTCATATTCGTTTTCGGTCAAGCGGGGCGGTGGACTAAACGTAGCGCTTCCCATCCAAGGCGTGCCCGTGGCCTTGAACCTTCTGGGAGCATCCGGTGCCAAGGGCGACATCACCATCGCTGATGCCTACACCTATGGCGTGGACGAATTGTCGCTTCGGGAACAACTACGCCAATGGAGTGAAACCCGTGCGAACGTTCTCCAGGAATTCGCTCCTTATGATGGCGGTCCTACGAATTATCTTCGCGTTGTCAGCCGAGTTTATTGGACGGGACGGGTGAATATTTCGATGTTTGCGGACTCCTCGTTTGCCGGCAGCGCTTCCGGCGGCGCGTCGAAACCGGTTAACATTCCTGATGTGCAAACGGCGAATACCGCGAGCAATTATTCCAATGCCATTGACAAGCTTTCGGACGCCATAAGCAGTGCCGCCGCCCCCGGGGGAACCTTGAAGGTAGCTGTGGCAACCAGCCGCTCTGTTTCCTTGGTGGAAACCTTCCCGAGGCCTCTAGCGATTGGTTATCTCGCTTTCGACGTGCCGATCCTGGAAGGCGGGATGCTCGGTTCGATCGAACCGACGCTGGCCAAACTTGAGAATCGGGAATTCACGCCCGCGCCCTTCGGAGAAGACGCCA
>CAZCUL010000586.1:0-6011 GCA_964501475.1 uncultured Verrucomicrobiota bacterium
CGCCGGGGGCGCTGCCGCGGCTGGGCCGGAAGGACTCAAACCTTTGGGAAATGACGGCAGACCGCTCAACCTCGATTTTGAAACCGGCACTCTCGAGGATTGGACGGCCAGCGGGGACGCTTTCGACAAGCAGCCCATTAAAGGCGACACGGTATTTCCCCGGCGCAACGACATGAAAAGCGGCCATCAGGGCGACTATTGGATCGGCACGTTCGAGATTGCCGGAGACAAGCCGCAAGGAACGCTCACTTCAGCCCCATTCAAAGTGACTCATCCCTGGGCGAGCTTTCTGGTGGGCGGCGGTCCTCATCCCACCACCAAGGTGGAGCTTATCTTGAAGGAAGGGCAGGGGGGGCGCGCGGTCTTTCGGGCGGTCGGAAGCGAAAGCGAAACCATGCGCCCGGTCGCAGTCAATCTGGCCCCCTACGTTGGCAAAACGGTTTTTATCCGGCTGACCGACCAGCACAGCGGCCACTGGGGGCACATTAACTTCGACTCGTTTCGATTTCATGAGAAAGAGCCGGGCGTTCAGAAGGAGGCCGTGACGGCCGCGAAGAAGGAAGAGGCGCCCCCATTGGATCAGGTGCAGTTCGCCGGGCTCTCTCCTGAAGAGGCGGCAAAGGCAATGAAATGCCCGCCGGGATTCTCGGTGAAGTTATTTGCAGGCGAGCCCGATGTTCAGCAGCCAATCGCTTTCTGCACGGACGACCGGGGACGTTTGTGGGTGCTGGAGTGCTACACTTATCCGCAGCGCCAGCCCGAGGGCAAAGGCACAGACCGTATTCTGGTTCTTGAGGACAAGGATGGCGACGGCCGCTTCGACAAGCGGACTGTTTTTATCGAGGGACTGAACCTGGCTACGGGCATCGAATACGGCTTTGGAGGCGTGTGGGTCGGAGCAGCCCCGTACCTCTTGTTCATTCCTGTGAAAGAAGGCGACGAGCCGAAACCTGCGGGCGAACCAAAGACTCTCTTGGAAGGATGGGCCTGGCAGGACACGCACGAGACGCTCAATACTTTCACCTGGGGCCCGGACGGCTGGCTTTATGGCTGCCACGGTGTCTTCACGCATTCAAATGTGAAAAAGGCCGGCGCGCCCGACAGCGAACGCCAATTCATCAATGCGGGCGTTTGGCGGTATCATCCCACCAGACATACCTTCGAAGTGTTTGCCGAGGGAACAAGCAATCCCTGGGGAATCGACTTTGACGAAAACGGGCAATGCTTCATCGAGGCCTGTGTGGTGCCGCATTTCTGGCATGTCATCCAGGGCGCGCGCTACCAGCGACAGGGCGGCCAGCATTATCCGATCAGCCGTGAAGAACTGCAGCGTTTAACTCCCGATTATTTTGCCCAGAACTTTTCCGGCAAGGTGACCCCCCCGATCCATCCCCATATTTACGGCGATATCAAGACGCATGGCGACCATGTCCATTGGGCCGGCGAACGGGGACCGCACGCGGGCAATGCCCGCTCCGACGCCGCCGGCGGCGGTCATGCCCATGCCGGGCTCCTGATTTATCAGGGCGATAGCTGGCCCCAGCAGTATCGGGGGAAAATCTTCATGAACAATATCCACGGCCAGCGCATCAACATGGACATTCCGGAACGGAAAGGCTCGGGCTTCGTCGGCAAGCATGGTGACGACTTCGTGAACTTCGAGGATCGCTGGTCCCAGGTCTTGAATCTGATCTCCGATCAGGACGGCTCTGTTTACCTCATCGACTGGTACGACAAGCAGCAATGCCATAACCAGCGCGATCCGGAAGCACACGACCGCTCGAATGGCCGCATCTTCAAGATCGTTTTTGAAAACCGCAAAGGAACCGCGCTCGACCTGCAGGAGGAGAGCGATCAGGACCTGATCAAGCTTCTCATGCATCCCAATGCGTGGTATGCGCGCCACGCGCAACGAATCCTTTTCGAGCGCGCCGCCGCAGGGACATTGCCGGAGACCGCGAAAGGCGAGTTGCGCCGCCTGGTCGAAGTCACGGATTCGGAGCCCGCGCCGGGCCTGAAGTTGCGCCTTATTTGGGCCGGGCATGTCACGGGTTCCCTCAAAGAAGAACACCTGGCAGCGCTTCTGGAAGATAAAAGCGAATTTGTCCGGGCCTGGGCGATTCAATTGCTCTGCGAGGACGGGCAGGTCTCCGAGTCCGTCCTCCCGCAGTTCGCGAGGATGGCTCGCGAGGATGGCAGCCCGTTCCTGCGCCTTTATCTGGCGTCCGCTCTGCAACGGATTCCGGCGGACAAGCGCCTTGAGATTCTCACCGGCCTCATCGCCCATGCTGAAGACGCAAACGATCACAACCTGCCGTTGATGTATTGGTTCGCCGCCGAGCCGCTGGTGGGTGAGAGCACTTCCCAGGCAGTGAACCTCCTGGGCAAGGCAAAGATTCCGCTCCTCCGCGAATTTATTACCAAGCGCATGACTTCTGCGGCTGCCAGCAAGTAGCCTCAGAATGCGATTGAGGCCGTTTCGAGGTAGGGGGAGTCCGTCCGGCGAGCCGCAACCAACGGCTGTGGCCCACGCCGGCTGGAAAGCCAGCGCTACGACTTCCGCCGCTTCGCCCGTGAATGGTTCGTCCAAAAGTTCAAAATCAAGCCCCGGAATTTTGCGGGCGCCCGCCGGATTATTGTGCCAGACTTGGTTCGACGGGATAAAATGCGGAAACGCGTACCAAACAGTTCCGCTCATCCGGACCATCCTTGCCTCATCGAGGTGGTTTCGGAGGCGATGAAAGGCGAACCGGCGTTGGAAGCGGTGAAAGTGGACCGCAAGCGCCGCTTCATTTCCGTGGCCACGCTCGGGCATCCTAAAACGCCGAATCTGGAAGGGCAGTTGCGCGACCAGATTCGCGGGTTGCAAGAGAGCGCGGAACGTCCGCGCTGCGCATTGCTCGCAGGGGAAAAAGGTTGCACCACCTGCCCGCTCCCGGAACCGAGACGCGACGACCGGCAGATCACCATCCAGCACGAAGGCGATGTCACGACCATTGCGCGCATCACCTGCCCGACAGCGCCGAAGTTCTGGCGATGGCATGAGATTCCCTGGCCTAAAATGGTCCCGCGGCGGATCATGCTGCCGGACGAAGCCGAGCATGAGCAGGAATGGAAACTGCAATTGACGGCGGCCATCCTTTGCGGAGTCTTTGGGCTCGCAGGCTACTTTTCCGGCGGACCGGCCATTCTTTCGTTTTATCTGGCCGCCTACCTGGCGGGCGGGTGGTACGCGGCCCACGAAGTTTGGGAACGGCTCCGCAAGCGTGTTTTGGACGTGCATTTCCTGATGCTCGTCGTCGCGGTGGGCAGCGCCAGTATCGGCGCGTGGGGCGAAGGGGCGGTATTGCTCTTTCTTTTTTCCTTCTCGGGCGCGCTCGAGCATTTTGCCATGGGCCGAACCCAGCGCGAGATTCGCTCGCTCTTCAAGACCGCTCCGAAAGTCGCCACCGTTCTGGAAGAGCACGGCGGCGAATCTATTGTTCCGGTGGACCTGCTTCAACCGGGAATGCGGCTGCTTTGCCGCCCAGGCGAACAGTTCCCGGTGGACGCGGAAGTCGTCAAAGGTGAAACAGCCAGCGACGAATCGAATCTCACCGGGGAAGCCGCGCCAGTGGAAAAGAGGGTCGGAGACGCGGTTTTCGCCGGCGCATTGAATCTCTGGGGCGCGGTGGAGGCGGTCGTTCTGCGCCCGGCCAGCCAAAGCGCCTTGCAGCGAATTATTCAGTTGATTCAGGAGGCGCAAAAGCTCAAGGCGCCTTCGCAGCGATTTACCGACAGGTTTGGCACTCCTTACACCTACGGAGTCCTGGCCGCTTCAACGGTGATGTTCTTTGTCTGGTGGCTGGGGTTTGGCCTCGAACCGTTTGTCTCGGCCGGGGCCTCCAAAAGTGCCTTTTACCGAACCATGACTCTGTTGGTGGTCTCTTCGCCCTGCGCCCTGGTGCTTTCCGTTCCATCCGCGATCCTGGCCGCGATTGCCTGGGCGGCCCGCCGGGGAATTCTCTTCCGGGGCGGCGCAGCCGTGGAAAAGCTGGCGGAAGTTTCCATCGTGGCCATGGACAAGACCGGGACGCTGACCACCGGTGAACTGCGCGTGGAAACGGTGGAAAGTTTCCCGCCGGGCCGGGAACGGGACCTCGCCGCCATGGCCTTTTCCATGGAGCGCTACTCGACCCATCCCCTGGCGCGCGCCATAACCCGCTTTGGCAAACAGCAGCAATTACAGCCCCTGGAAGTGACTGGAATTGAATCAGTGACCGGTCAGGGCCTCCGTGCTCGCCATATCAACGAACATATCCTGCTCGGAAAACGAGCCTGGGTGCTGGCAAGAGCAGCAGGGGAAGGGGAGGCCAGGGCGCGCTCGGATTCCCAGTCTTCGGCGGGAAGTTCCTCTCCCATCCATCTGCCACCCGCCGGCGCGGGCTTTGCCGAGGTCTGGGTGCGAAACGGCGGGCTTCTGGGGCGGGTGCTGCTTCGCGATGACATTCGGCCCAAGGCGCGGGAGGTCGTCGTTGAGTTGCGAAACTTCGGACTGAAATCCGTGGTGTTGACCGGAGATCATCAGGCCGCCGGAGAATACTTGAAGGAAAAACTGTTGGTGGACGACGTCCGCGCGGAACTGAATCCGGAAGAGAAGGTCCGGGTCATTCAGACTCTGGCAGAGCGAGGGCAGAAAGTTGCAATGATCGGGGATGGCGTCAATGACGCGCCCAGTTTGGCGGCGGCATATGTCGGGGTCGCCATGGGGGCGCGCGGCGCCGATGCGGCCCTTGAGCAGGCTGAAGTGGTGCTGATGCATGATCGGCTGGAGAATTTTCTGGCCGCCTTCGAGCTGAGCCGGAGCGCGCGACGGATTATCCGGCAGAACGTTGTGATTTCCCTGGGGACCGTGGCAATGCTGGTGGTGCTGGCGCTCCTGGGAGCCATTCCTCTGACCATCGGTGTGATTGGGCACGAAGGGAGTACGGTGGTCGTAGTCTTGAACAGCCTGCGGCTGCTCTTTTTGAAACCGGCGGCGATTGCGGCTGCGGATTCGCCGAAAAGAGCGGAACCCCTTAAGATCATAGCCGAAACGGCCTGACCCACCCCGCCCTGGTTAAACATAACAGACATTGTGCGAAATACGGCGACCGGAGCAGGACGGGTGTCGGTATTTAGCGATGGGACCAGCCAAATCGGCTTGGACGTCCGTTCTGAGCGCCGATCGGCCAATAGACGAAGTAGGATTTCCCAATCACGTTTTCCCGCGGAAACCCGCCCCAGGTCCGCGAATCGAGGCTGTTGACCGTGTTGTCGCCCAAAGCGAAGTAGTGATCGGGCGGGACGACGTATGTGACGGTCTCATCCGGGAAAAATGGCGCCAGTTCCTTGTGCAGCTTTGCGGTGTCGGCCACGAGCTGGTTGACATGCCCGGAATGCCGGCTGTCCTCAGGCGGGCCCTGGAAGGAATAAACCAGCTCGAAGTTCGGTGTCGAGGCGTCCAGCCGTTCGCCATTGATGAATACGTGGCGGTCGTTGCCGATGCTGACCCGTTCGCCCCCTTTGGCGATCAACCGTTTGATGTAAAACTGGTCCTGGTCAATCCTGGGAATGCCCTCGGTTCTGAAGACAATGATTTCCCCGCGATCTGGCCGCCGAAAGTTGTAGCTCAGCCGATCCACAAACAAGTGATCGCCGCTGATCACTTTTAGTTTGATGATATCCTCGCCTTTCCGAAAAAACTTGGGAATCAGGTTTCCGGACGAATCGACAAGGCTGGCTCGCCGAAAAAGGTTATCGGGCGGAAACCAGACGGTGTAGCTCTGCCCGTCGAGCTGAAACGTCTGTTTCAAATTGAACAGCAGAAAACGTTGCGGCGCAGCCTGAGCCTGAACCAGCCGGCCGTCGCTCTTGGCCACCACGTGCGTGTACCCGATGCCGTTGATCCAAAACTTAATAAATCGCGCCACCGGATTTGGAATCGTCACGTCCCTCCGATCGATCAGATTCTCGCTCGTAATCCCATACAA
>CAZCUL010000587.1:0-2892 GCA_964501475.1 uncultured Verrucomicrobiota bacterium
CAAATGCACGTAGTCGCACACGGCCCGCAAATACCCGTGGCCGCTGCCGTCCACGACCAAGCTCTTGTAACGCCCGCTGAACAGGTGGCCGAAAAGCTTGTGTCGCCGGTTGAATCGGCTGGTGTAAGTGCCCAGAAACCATTTCATGCCCGCAACCAGATTTGCCTGCGGCGTCTCGACCACCAGATGAAAATGATTGCTCAGCAAACAATAGGCATGCACCTGCCAGCCGGTCTTGATGCAGGCTTCGCCCAGCGTGGACAGGAACCGCTCGCGGTCCGCCTCGTCCTTGAAGATGGGTTCGCGCCGGTCGCCGCGGTTCATGACGTGATATATGGCTCCCGGATATTGAACTCTCAACTTGCGCGCCATGGCGCGACTTTCTCAACCCGAACGTAAACTTGTCAATACTATTGACCGACCCCTTTGACCTAGAACCCCTTTGACCTAGAACGCTACGACCTAAACGATGATGGGCAGCTGCAAGCGGATAACGGGACTGCTGAGCTAGAGGCATTCTTGGCAGGGTTCAACAATGCTGGAACAGATGCGCAAGTGAAGGTTGTCTTGGTTAACAAGGCTTACCAAACGCCCCCTCAATCCTATTCGCAAGATCCAAGAGACTATTGGGTTCGAGGCAACGCGGCCCACGATTTTGCCTTGGTGTATGCTGGACTGCCAGGGCCCGGCGCCGTTCCAATTTTAGTAGCGCACGAGATTGGGCATCTTTTGAACGCGCCCGCTATGTTCTCTACCGGCGAGTTTCACGATCACACCGGACATGCCGCCGAGAAATTTCCGTGGCCGCATCCGGCATTTCAATCGTATCGGACACAAAGACCCTACGAGTCAGTACCTTTTCCCGCGGAAAGCCGCCGCGTTTGGCCTGAATCGGAAGACCACTTGATGCGCGCTGGATGGGATTTTCTTCGACATGAGATGGCCGAGCCCGGAGAGTGGCTTAACCATTTTGATTGGAGTGAAGTCAATGGCCAAGCTCATCTGCGATGACAAACAAAATCTTAGTTCTACGGCTGAATCACTTCCTGCTCCTATGGTCGACAGCTATGTTCGGACTCGCCAAGGCTGAAGTCGACTTAGATTCGGTCTCTACTGCGTCAGAAAGGCGGATCATCAAGCAACTGGTCGAGGCGGATGAGGCGGAATTGGCTGTGGATGGGAATTGGCTCGTTGATCAGACCGCCATTCTTCGCCATTTCCAGGAGGACCGTGCGAAGTTTTTGAACGGCTCCTCTACAGGTAAGTTGGGTATCTTGCTTGCGCTGCGCGACGCCGAGGTAATTGAGGAAACTTTGAATCGCTATCATTCTCCGGGACTTCGACGGATATACGGCCATGTTATCGCTGCGGTTGGCGATCCTTTGCTGATTCCATTCCTCGCTGGGCATCTGCCGCTCCAGATCACAAATCAGTACGAACGGGTGTCCGATCACAGTACTTTTTCACTGCCTTTTGCGTCTGCCATTGTGATTGCGCAGATTGCATCGACAGCGGGCGAATTTCGAACAGAAGTCACGAACTGGGCGGCCCAAGCAGTCGGTTCGACCACGATAAGCAGTGCACAGACGGCAGGTCCGAGGCGAGATCTCATGCCGCTGCGCAGGGACGTAACGCTTTGGTGGCAGGAGAACAAAGAAGCTCTCCATGCTGGAAATTATGCTGCAGTCCGGCCTCCTTCGACCTATGAGCCAACGAAAGTCGAAACCGTCTCGGGAGAGGGAGTGGAGGCACGCTCTCAACCCTCGTTGCCTGGGATACGCTACAGTACTGCCACTTCAGCCGCACCGGCGCCGGTGATTGGCGCGACTCCGTCCGCTCCTGAGCGGGACCAAGATTCACCCCAGGGCCTGATTGTCATCGTTGTTACATTGCTTGCGCTTGGAATCACTGCGGTATTTGTATGGCGCGCGGCTGGGCGGCGCCAGTCATGACTGGATTCGTACATTGACGTGGGCGAGTCGGACCGGCTGACGCGCACGGTTTCGTCTGTGGCGGAAAAATCGCCTGGAGTGAACGTGTGGCGCACCACCACGTATGCCTGGACAAATGATTTCGACCCGGATTTCACCACGCTGGAAGCAATCGGGTCCGCAATCGGGTCCACATCTAGTCATTCTTCATTTTAGCTTGGCGGCATCGCGGCTAATAGTAGCCTGTTGCGCCTATGGCCCGGCCACCGAGGATTATCCGGCCTGGGGCGTGGTAGCACGTGACTGCCCGAGGCATTGAACGTAAACGTATTTTTCTCGGCGAACGCGACCGCCATTTTTGCGAACGGCTCGGCCAATGGGTAGAGCGTTTTGGGACTGTGCTCCACGGGTACGTCCTGATGGATAATCACTATCACCTCCTGACCGAAACGCCGCCGCCAAAACCCCGAGTCGGGCGATGCAATGCGGCGCTGCGGAATCAAACTCAAAGAACGTGGGAAACTTGCCGGTGGCATCGATTATGGGAGCGTGAGTGGCGCCATTCGCCGGCTGGAAATACGCGCGCAACGCGAAAAATCCATGCGGAAGTTATTGCACCAAGCCCTGCGACAAATCGAGAATGACTAGACGTGGACCCAATCGGCGGACCCTCCCCTTTTGGCGCGCTTTTCTCATGGCAATTTCTCTTGACCCCCAGAGTTTCGGTCCCTAATGAAGAAAAGAACAGATTATGAAAATGTGTATAGGGGGCACGGTTTGGGAGGCAGCGCTTGTCTGCACGCTATTGGCTGGCGCGGCCCTAGGCCTGCAATAAGCGCGATTATTTGAGACGATTGAAACAAAAAACTCGAAAGGCCCGTCTTGATTGGTGAAAATGCATTTGTTGCAAAAACCACTCTCGCCAACCAAAGGCCATTTCGAGTGAAAAGAACCTATCGAA
>CAZCUL010000588.1:0-3576 GCA_964501475.1 uncultured Verrucomicrobiota bacterium
AGCATATTCATGATTGTAGTGAGCGAACCCGCCAAGGGCGGCACTGGCTATCAGTTCAAAGTGAAGGACTTCATCGAGCCAGAGAAATCCCGCTGACATGCAAGACCGCTACTTGAGAAAACTAAGCCGTAACTGCGTTAGCCATTATGAAACCGATAAAACGATACTCAACATCACGACACTAACATTTCTGCTCCTGGCTGCCCCGAGCCTCTGCTTCGCCGAGATGCGCATCGAACTTGTCTCGAAGGAGCGAGCCAAGCAATTGGGTATGGGACTCCGATTGAAGGGCAGCGGCACGAATGAAGTCTGGGTCGAGTTTGAGTTCAAAGCTGAGGGCGAGCTGAAGGACTTCAGCCATGTGAGCATGGAAATCAGAGAAGGGGACAAGTTGTTGGTGGGCTACGCGCCATTGAAGGGGCAGCCGTCGGATTCAGGACGCGTTTACGTCGGATTCATGGCGAACCGTGCCTACCTCGAAAAGGTCACCCTCAGGGTGGTGACAGGCCGCCCCAGGGACATGAAAGGCTACGACCTCCCAGTGAAAGATTTCGTTGAACTGAAGACAGTCCGCTGAAAATGACGCCCAAGAATCAGGAATCATCGGCGTTCCTCCCGCATCCGTAAACCAACCGCAACAAGAACCAAAATGAACATGAATATCAAAGCAGCATTCGCCATCACGGCGCTTTTGATCATCATGCCGTGCGCGCTCGTTCGCGCCGACTTGATGCTCATGAAGATCGATTCTCCCGAACAGTGTCCCCAAGGATTGAGCATCAAGAGCAAGACCAGCAACGGAATGATTGAATTCAATGTTGAGGTTGACGCGGAGAAAATCGCTCATGCTGACGAATTGTACAGGGGACGGGTCAAGGCAAACGCCTTTCTGAAGATTGCGACAGCCAGGCAAGAAATCGCGTGGGTCAATTTGCACGGAGCGGCCGAGGGCAAGTACACCCGCTACCACTTCCGCATTTCTCCGTCGGCCGCCAAATCATCGGAGCTTCAGCTTGGCGTGCATCTTTTCGAGAAGGACGGAATGGCGACCGTCGGCGGCGGCGTCAGCATGCAGGTTTTCCTCGCGAGGTTTGAGCCGAAAATGGGTGAGCAAACGAAGCCAAAATAGGACACCGAAGGATGCCTCCATCATGACCAAGAACATCATCATCGCGGCGCTGGCCTTCCTGAATCTGCTTCTGCTGGCCGCTCTCATTTACATGGGCGTGACAAGGAGCGAACCGCCAACAACTCCAATGGAAACCACTGTCGACCTCGCACTACCCACACCACCGAAACTATCCACTCGCTGGGCTGCGGATCTTGGCCCTCAGGAGTTCACATATACAGCTCCGTTACGGCTGGTCGCTGCGGACGCGCCAGGGATCGTCAATCGAGCGCTCACCATCACGGCCACTTTTAACACTCAGGACCAAGATGGGGTCATTATTGCCCAAGGCGACTCGAAGAACGGTTACGCATTGTATGTGCAGGATGGAAAACTGTTCTTTGCTTTTCGCCGCAATGACGTGCTCACGGTTGTGTCAGGTGGAAAAGTAAGCGCGGGGCGGCTTACTATTACTGCAACCCTGAACAAGGAAGGTGAACTGGCCCTCTCGCGTGATGGGAGCGCACCCGCCTCGGGCTTGGCCGCAGGAATGATCACAGTTCCGCCGATGGAGAGTCTGGATGTAGGCTCAGACCACACTTCAGCGGTCGGAGACTATCAAACTCCGAATTCGTTCGGAGGAACGATTGAAACTGTCAGCCTGAAAACAACTCCGTGATGCGTGTGGGAAAGGAATAGATGCTGCCTAATGCGCTAACCGCCGCCCCGCTGGGCAGTCGGACGGTTCGGATAATTTGTCAGCGACTGTTGCAGCCGACCGGGCGTTTCCGGCGGCGGTCGCTGCCTGGCGCAGCGCTGGCTGAAGATCCTCTGGCGGATGTGGCAGGATCGCCGGCCGTATGATGAGAACCGGCACGCCCTGAACCAGCAACGCCACGGCTCTTGGGTGTTGCAACTAAAACCAAAGGAAGCTTAATTACGATGCGAATAAAAAGCTCAAAAGTGAAAGTTCAAACACAGAGAACTTCTGAGCTTGGTCGGCGGCACATGAAGCCCTCGCTGCTAATAGGACTGCTCGCTCTGATGATTTGCGGCTGCAATTCGTGTCCGGATTTGTCAGCGTTGAAAGTTGATGGTCAGGGTTACATCCCATGGGACGACGCCAAGAAGATCATTTTGGGCTGTGAGGTGAATCAAGTCATGCAGAATCACGCACTTGTGGTAAGCATTACCCTGAAGGACGGAAGAGAGTTTCGAACCATCGAGCCCGAGATTGACGACGTCTGGTTATTGATTAAAAAGCACGGACTTCAGAAAAAGATCGGTTATGTGACGGAATGAGCCGCCTCCTGACAAACTGGAACCGCAAATCATTGTGGATGCAGAACTTAGATTTGTTTCCGTTTGTTGGCTCATTGCTCCACTTCCGAGGTGGTTGGTGGGCTAACCATGCGCGAGGCTGTGTGGAAAGCCTTTGGTTTCCTGAGGGCCCTCGTGGCGCGAGAGCACCAGCGGCAGCGGTTGTCCGCGGCGAATGACCAATCCGCCGAAGACCTTCCAGTCGGTGCGCCCCAGATTGTTTTCTGCGACTTCAGCGGCTCCCGACCGCGTGAAACTATCGCCTGTCGGCGCGATTTCCGCCAATCGTCGGCGGATGCGTGATACAGCCTAGCGAGGCAAGGCAACCGTCCCCCCGCCTGCTTAACCTTTGAGTCTTGGGACCGGAGCATTCGTTCGATGTAACCGCGAAGCCTGTCGAAGTATTCTCGCACCGGAGCCTGAAAATATGTTGCGTCCTTTCGCCACGAGTCGCGTCAGCATGTTTGACAGTCGCGGGGTGTGACGCCCACACGGGAATCAGCCTGTTTTCACAACTCACTGACACCAACGACCGCCTCCTTGCCCGACAACTCGCCTCTCGGAGGCAGGCGTTGCAACGGCTTGAGCCGGATGAATGGAAACATTCACGTCCGGTTCTGAGGGGAGGGAGTGGCAGCAATGCTACTCCCTTACCCGACCTCCACGGGTTGCTGGTTCGGCCCCGTCCCTCTCTCGACCGCACCCGTTCCACTCCGCCACACCGTGCGCTCGTCACGAGCGGGCATCCGCAATGCGCCGCAAGCGCGGCGGGCTTCCGTCTGTGGCTCGGCGAGCGGCGTTGCGCTCCATTCCACCCTCCGCTCCACTTTCCCCGCTCGCCGACCGCAGACCGAAGCCAAGTCTTCCGCAATGTGCGGGCTTGGCAAATTGGTCAGTCAGCAATTAGCCCACGCCAGGTTGTCCGTGATTGAAAAAATGGCGAGCCATTCGGCTGAGAGGAAGTGACAGCGCGATGAAATCCGGTGCTATTGTATGGCGTCGTCGGTCGCGTCAAGGTCGTGCGCCCCGGCTGCCCCCGCCTCCACCTTGACCCGCTCGCCGCCACCGGGGAGTTTGCCTCTAGGATTTCATCGAGGGAAGCTGTCGCTGTTCAGCTTCGGGAAATCTTTTCGTGGATGGAACTGATT
>CAZCUL010000589.1:0-10466 GCA_964501475.1 uncultured Verrucomicrobiota bacterium
CGGTTCGGCGCCCAGCGCGAGCACGGGAAGGGCCGTTGCCGCACAGGTAAACGCCGGGACCACCACAGAGGTGCCTGGTCCAATTCCCAGGGCTTTCAACGCCAGCATCAGCGCCGAGGTGCCGGAATTCACCACTCGCACATGGCGGCATCGCAGTAAATCCGCCAGGTTCCGCTCGAAATCGAGAACTCGCGGCCCCTGGGAAATCCAACCACTCTCCAAAACGCTCGAGACCGCCTCCTGTTCTTCTGCACCCAGAAGCGGACGGGCTAGCGGCACCCGGTCTGTCTTTGAGAGTTCCATGTTTCAGTGAATAGTCCGCGCAGGCACTCCTGCCACCGTCTTTCCGTCATCCACATCGCGGAGCACGACGGCCCCTGCCCCGACAATCGACCCTTGACCGATTTTGACGAAGGGAAGAATGGTCGCTCCCGCACCCACGAATGCGCCTGCGCCCACTTTGACTGCTCCCGCCAGAGTGGCGCCAGGACCGATGTGAACCAATTCGCCGATTTGTGAATCGTGATCCACAATGCATCCCGTGTTGAGAACCACATGGTCATCGAGTGTCACACCTGAACTGACGATGGCTCCGGCCATTAATTGCACTCCTTTGCCGAGTCGCGCGTGAGGCGACACGATTGCGCTGGGATGGCGCACTCCGCACAAGGCGAAGCCTTGTTCGGTCAGCTCCCGGGCAATCTGGCTGCGGACATCATTCCGAGCAATGGCCACCAGCACAGCTATCTCTTCTTGTGCATAGGCGGCGAGAACCCCGCGCGGTCCCAAGATAGAATAGCCGGCATAATTTTCGCCCTTTCGGCCAGTGTCGTCGTCGCAAATGCCGAGTGGACGAGTTCCGGAAAGCTCCAGCGCCTCAATCGCAACTCGGGCATGGCCACCAGCACCGAAGACGATGATCTTGCGTAGATTGCTCAAGAAAGACGCATTGGCGATTCACGCAACAGTGCCGCGCACCGGCGCGCATCACTTGTCTCCATAATCGTTTGCAACGGCAAAGCAATTCCGCGGGATTCAAGCCGCGCAGAGACCGGGAGGTCTGAAGGCTTGTAGCCAAATCGATGGCGATACACTTCCGCGCAGTGTCCCGCGACGGCTCCGGGACCAGCGCCAAATCCTGAGTGAGTAAGGCGCTCGACGAGGCTCGCGGGATTCCGGCTGTCATTTGCGAGGACCATGAAAGTCTGCCAGGTATGCTCGGGCGGGGCAGCCGGCGGCGACACAGCCGCACCATCTTTTCGCAATTCCTCGATATAAGCGGCCGCCAATTCCCGGCGCTTCTGCAGAATAGACGGGAACTTCTGCAACTGGACTCTCCCAATGGCCGCCTGAATCTCCGTCAGCCGGTAATTCAATCCCGCGACCGGAAAGCTGCGGGTTCCCGCGATGACTTGCTGGCCGTGATTGCGCCACACCCGGCACGCCTCCGCCAGGCGATCGTCGTTGGTCACGATGGCGCCGCCTTCGCCGGTGGTAATCGCCTTGCGCGGATGGAAGCTGAGAGTGCCCATGCGCCCGAAGTTGCCCACAGGTTTGCCCCGGTAGGTTGCCCCTAAAGCGCAGGCCGCATCTTCAATCACTTCCAGGTTGAATTCGGCGGCAATTTGGAGCACGGCATCCATCTCCGCAGCCAATCCGAACTCGTGAACCGGCACAACCGCCCGAGGCCGTCCCCAGCCTTGCTCGGCGCAACGCCCGATCTGACGCCTCAGATCGGTGGGATCGATGTTGTAGGTGTCGGCGCGAACATCGACAAACACTGGGCGCGCGCCCGCCACCATCGCCATGTTGGCCGCCGAGGGCCAGGCGAAGCTCGGAATGAAGACCGCGTCGCCGGGCCCAATTTCCAACGCGAGATAAGAAACGTGCAGCGCGGCTGTGCCCGAAGAGACGGCAATGCAATGCCGAACGGCGTGGAGCGAAGCAATCGCTTCTTCGAACGCCTCGACTTCCGGTCCTTGAACGACCCAGCCGGATTCCAGAACGCGGCGAACCGCCTCCACCTCGCGTTCGTCAAATACCGGCTTTGCCAGCGGAATGATTGTCATGGAATTACTTTGCGCCCTCGGAATAGAACTCGGCCGTGCGTTTGATGCCTTCTTCGAGATCGATCTGCGCTTCGAATCCGATCTTCTCCCGGGCCTTTTCAACGCTGGGCACGCGCAATTCGATGTCGGCATAGTCTTTGCGGGTGAAACGAATCGGCGTCTTGCTGCCCAGAACACGCACGACGGTTTGGGCGAGGCCGTAAACAGTAATGACCGCCCGCGCGTTTCCAATGTTGAATGCCTCCCCGACCGCGTTCGGATGGACCATGGCCAGGGTCAGACCGTCAACGAAATCGTCAATGTAACACCAGGCCCGAATCTGATTTCCATCGCCGTGGATCTGGATTTCCTCGTTCTTCAGCGCCCGCAAAATGAATGTGCGCAAAGCGCCCTCGCCGACCTGCCCTGGTCCGTAGATATTGAAGGGCCGCAGGGTAACGGTAGGCATTCCAAACTCGTTATGGTAAGCCTTGGCCAGATGTTCGCCGGCGAGTTTGCTCACGGCATAGCTCCAGCGCGCTTCGCCGACGGCGCCGATATGCGTCACATCAGCCTCGCCTGCCCGGAAAGCTGCAGACCCGAAAACCTCGCTGGTCGAAAAATCGACGAACCGCTCCAGCGTTGTCAGAGGCCTGGCCGCCTCCAGGGCATGCGCCGTGCCCAGCATATTGACCCGCATCGTTTCGGTGGGCCGCTTGATGACCGTGTCGATCCCGGCAATGGCCGCGCAATGGACGATGATTTCCGCGCCCTTCATGGCCTTGGTCAGGAAGGACTGGTCGAGAACGTCGCCTTTGACCAGTCGGAGATGAGGGTGCTTCGCAAACGGCTTGCTGCTCAGAGAATCTCGCCGCATGTCATCGTAAATAGTGACCTCGTTCTCCTCGACCAACCGTCCGGTCAGTGTCGAACCGATAAAGCCGGCGCCGCCGGTAATGAATATTTTTTTGTTTTTGATGTGGGGGATCATAGTCGGTGCGTCGGTGCGGCGCAGTTTCGGGTCTTCTTTACCTCAATGAACCTTGGGTAGGAGGCGACGTGAGGAGACTCACTTTGATTTTGGAACAAGAAAGTCAGAGTCTCCTTACGTCGTCTCCTACGGATCAAGGGTACACGGCGCAAAGTTCGGACCCGATCCCGCTCGTCCACGGCCAGTTATTCAACTGCCGCAAGCCGAGCCGAAACCGTTGCCGGCATCCGGGTAGTGACAGCATTGGATAGGACGGCGATCACCTTTTCCTGGTCCGTTTCCGTCAGGAAGGGATGCATGGGCAGGCTCAGCACTTCGCGAGAAGCCTTTTCGGAAATGGGAAACCGGCCCCAACCATATCCGAGCGGCGCAAACACAGGCTGTTCATGCAGGCATTTTGGATAGTAAACAGCCGTGGGAACTCCTGCGCTCTTCAATTTCGCCGCCACGCCGTCGCGGTGGGGAATGCGGATCGTGTACTGGCCATAGACATGGGTATTCCCCTCGATCGTTTCTGGAATAATGCAGACGTCTCGAAAGCGAGAATTGTAGTAGTCGCCCGCCCGGTTGCGCGCGGCCAATTCCGATTCCAAATACGGCAGTTTCGCCAGCAACACCGCCGCCTGCAGAGTATCGAAACGCCCATTGGTTCCCACCAGCGAATGCTCGTGCCGCCGAACGCCGCCATGGGTCCGGATGGCGCTCATTTTTTCGGCCAGCGCATCGTCGCTGGTGAAAAGCGCGCCGCCATCCCCGTAACAGCCGAACGGTTTGGCCGGAAAAAAACTCGTGCTGCCCACAGTGGCGATACCGCAGCTTCGTTGACCGGATTGGCTGGCGCCAAAACTTTGAGCGGCATCTTCGATTACGGCCAATCCGTGCTTGCGGGCTACGGCGTTGATCCGCTGGTAATCCGCCATTTGGCCGAAAAGATTCACCGGAATGATGGCCGCCGTCCGCGGCGTGATCGCATCCGCCAGCGCCTCGGGATTCATGTTGAAAGTCCGCTCATCGATATCCACGAAGACCGGTTTCGCGCCTACGAGCATGATGACCTCGGCGGTGCTGATCCAGGTAAAGGGGACGGTGATGACCTCGTCACCGGGACCGATTCCGAGAGCGCGAAGGGCGATTTCCAGACTCATTGTTCCGCTTGAGACGGTGATGCAATGTTTGACGCCGGCGTACTGGGCGAGCTGGCTCTCCAGTTCGGCAATCTCCGGGCCCATGATGTAACGCCCATGCTGGAAGACCGCCTGCAAGCGGGCTTCTATGTCCGGTTTGTAGCGCTGGTACTGGGTTGTCAGGTCAACAAATTCCATAAAGGGTTCGGGATTGATGTGGGCTTTGTGGCGCCGACATTCCTGTCGGTTCGTCGCCTTACTCGCCGGCAGCAATGTCGGCGGAGCACCGCGAAGCGGTGCCCTGGAGTTTGGACATTTTAGGGAATCCTTTCGCCTTTCCTTGTCGGAAACTTTGTCGGAAACTTTGTCGCGTTGTTCGTCAATCAGCGACGAAATGCTTACCCTTCACAAGCTCCAGGTCTATGCCAGGGCGCTGGCTCTGAGCGCGTGCGCCGAAGAGCTTTCTGCTCCCGAACTTTGTCGCGAACTTTGTCGAGATGCCCCGAGATTTATTCCATTACTCCACAAAGTTTCCGACGAAGTTTTCGACAAAGTTTGGGTGAGGCCGTTTTGGGACAAGCTCTAGATAAATCAGCGACCAGCGGTTTTGAACATAGCTGAGGAGCTTCTGAAGGGAGAAGGCCGACCCGGATCGACAAAGTTTCCGACAAAGTTTTCGACAAAGTTTTCGACAAAGTTTCCGACAAAGTTTCCGACAAAGTTTCCGACAAAGTTTCCGACAAAGTTTCCGACAAAGTTTCCGACAAAGTTTCCGACAAGGGATCAACACGTGGTCCGGCCCGGCGCCAAGATGTCCAAACTCCATACCCACCGTTAAAACGGTGGGCTATTGTCGGTCGTCCCTCCGGGACTGGCGTTTCCGGTTACCGCAGTTACCAGCAGCCTTGTCACGGTATCCATTCCGGGTATCGTGACGCGGGTGATGGACGCGAACAGCTCAGGCCGATTCGTCAAAGGCATTTCCTGGGATGGAGCGGCGCCTTTTACCGGCAAGCCGCCGGGTGCGATTCCCTTGGCCCAAAGTTCGCGCCTTGAGCCAGGAACCTTGGAGTGCGCCGACTCGTGGCCGCTTACACACAGCCGGACTTGTCCCAACGAGCCGGGCGGCGACAACTCTTGCGTTAAATGCCGCAATAATGCCCGGCGCTCCAAAGTCGTATCGGTTCCTGGAGAGCCAAGTCCTCCGGCGAGAAGGATATGAAACCGCGCGTTCGTTTTGCTCCAAGCCCGACCGGTTACCTGCACATTGGCGGCGCCCGCACCGCGCTCTTCAATTGGCTTTTTGCCCGGCATTCGGGCGGCACGTTTATCCTGCGGATCGAGGACACTGATGCGGCTCGCAACACGCAGGAAGCGGTTGAGGTCATCTTAAATGGACTGCGCTGGCTGGGCTTGCACTGGGATGAAGGGCCGCTGACGGGCGAGGCGACCGGGCCGCACAAGGGCGACCGCGGGCCGTACTTTCAAAGCCAACGCCGCCGCAACTACGATCTCCGCATTGAAGCGCTTCTTTCCCGCGGCCTGGCTTATCAGCATGAAGGCGCGGTCAAATTCAAAATGACGCGAGAGCCCGTGACGATTCCGGACCTGGTGGTGGGCGAGGTGACACGGGAGTTGACCGACCGCGAACAGCAGGATCCGGACTTTGTGATCGTGCGTTCCGACGGCGAGCCGGTTTTTCACCTGACCAATGTGGTGGACGATCTCGAAATGGGCGTGAGTCACGTGATTCGCGGCGAGGATCATTTGAGCAACACGCCCAAGCACATCGCCTTGTTCCGCGCTTTCGGTGTCGAGCCTCCCCGCTACGCGCACATTCCCCTGATTCTGAACGCGGACGGCACCAAGATGAGCAAGCGCGACCAGGGCGCCTCGCTTTCGGGTTATATCGAGCAAGGCTACGTGCCGGAGGCCGTGGTGAATTATCTTTGTCTTTTGGGCTGGTCGCCCAAACAAAATCGGGAAAAAATTCCGTTGGACGAAGTAATAGAACGCTTCGACCTCTCGCAAATCCTCCGGCACAACGCAAGGTTCGACATCGACAAGTTGATCTGGCTGAACGGCGAGTATGTACGCGACTTGAGCGAAGAGCGCTTTTACGAGCTGTCGGTTCACGCTTTCGCCCGGGCTGGATACGACACCAACCGCTATCCGATCGAGTACGTCAAAGCCGCTTTGGATACGTGCCAGGGCAAGTTCAAACTCTTTGCGGAGCTTCCATCTTATGCCGGCTTCTATTTTAAGGAGGAGGTGGAATACGATCCGGAAGCGGAGCGGCGCGATTTCGTTCCCGAGAACAAGCCGCGGCTCCAACGCCTGCGCGACGCCTTCGAGAAATTATCCGCCTTTGATCCGGACTCCGTCGGCAACACCTTGGGCGGTGTGGCGAAGGAGCTTGGCGTCAAGACCGGCGTGCTGGTTCATCCCACCCGCCTGGCCTGCACGGGCAAACCCGCGGGGCCGAGCCTTTATCACCTGATCTCGGTGTTGGGCAAGGAACGCGTCCTCGAACGGCTGGACAAGGCGCTCGCGCGGATCGGCTAGAGGCATGCGTGTCGTCACTTCAGTGGCAGGCATGCAGCGCCTGGCGCAGCGCTGGAAACAGCAGAAGATCCGGGTCAGCTTCGTCCCGACCATGGGCTATCTGCATGAGGGACATCTGAGCCTGATGCGGCGGGCGCGCCAGCACGCCGGGCATGGCGGCAAGGTCGTTGTCAGCATCTACGTGAATCCAACCCAGTTCGCTCCGGGCGAAGATTTCCGCCGCTACCCGCGCGACCGGGCAAGGGACAAAAGGCTTTGCCGCCAGGAGGGAGTGGACGTCGTCTTCGTTCCGACGGACGAGGAGATGTATCCGCAAGATGGCGCCGAAGCATTCAGCACTTATGCGGTGGAGGAAGCGTTGTCGGGCCTGATGGAAGGGCGGTCGCGCCCGAACCATTTTCGCGGTGTGACGACGGTCGTGGCGAAGCTTTTCAACATCGTTTTGCCGGACAGAGCCGTGTTTGGGGCCAAAGACTTTCAACAAGCGGCAATTATCCGGCGGATGGTGCGCGACCTGAATTTTCCGGTGAAGATTGCGGTGGCGCCCACACGGCGCGAGCCGGACGGTTTGGCGATGAGTTCGCGAAACAAATATCTGGAAGGCGACTTGCGGACCCAGGCGCGCGCTTTATGGCAGGCGATTCAGTTGGCGCGCAAAGCCATCCGGTCGGGGAGATGGAAGATCGATGCCAGAGGGCTCAAAAATGAGCTTCGCCGTTTTATCGGGCGCCATCCCGCCGCCCGGGTGGACTACATTGAATTCTTTGATTCCGACACGCTGAGTCCAGTGCGAGAGGTTACGCGGGGGACACAGATGGCATTGGCGGTTTACATCGGTTCCACGCGACTGATCGACAACGCGCGGTTGTAGCAACGGCTGAGCCGCGACCAGGCGCGGCCTGTGACGAATCGGTCCGGCGGCTCAGCGACTGGCTGTGGTTTCCGAACCTTTTTCAGGCGACCGTCTTTGCGTGGAGCGTTTCCCCAACATCGGTTTTATTTCGCCCACGTGATAATTATGGCAGGTGAGGCAACTGTCACCGGCAAATTGGCGGGTGTGACAGGAAGCGCAGGTGGCTTTGTCGATGGGTTGGAAGTAGCTGGCAAACCCTGCAAACGGATCGCGGTTCTCCTGTTCAAATGCCTTGGCGTAGTCCGCGGCGTTTTGACTCGGCGCATGACAAGTAAAGCAGCCTTGCTGGTCATCGAGGAGGCTGGCATGGGCCGCGTGGGAGAAGCGCGTGAAAGACCGCTCCAAGAGCCTGGGCCGGGCACCGCGCCAGTTGACGTGAATCACGGGCTGGTCGTCGATGCTGTGGCATTTGAGGCAGCGCCCAGCCGACTTGTCCGAGCTGATTTCCTTGAGAAGCTTGGTCATCTCCTTCGGCCTGGTTGTTTCGGAAGCCGCGGCGGCCAGGTTCAGCCACGCGGCAAGGAATCTATCGGCGTGTCCGCTGGGGCGGTAGTAAAGTGTGCCATCACCACGATACCATCCCCCGGACGGCACGAGTTTGTGCGGCTCGGCCACCGCCGAAACCGTCACGAAGGCGTTGGTGGTTTGAGTTTCCGTGCCCGCGCGGAACTGGGCCACTTCTTGCGCCAGGTCGCGCGAGAACCACGTGTCCACCGCTTCGCGAATCACGCTGGGCGAGAGGAGTCCGATGATTCCCTCTGCCTCGTCAGGTGTCAGGGGCCGGGGCATAACAGCCTGAACTCTGGCGGCAATCCCGGTTTGTCCGCTCTGGGCCAGGTCGAACAATAGAGTTTTGATGCTCCAGCCAAGCCTCTGGGCAGCCTCGAGCACCGCCGGTTTCTCGCCTTGAAGGTCATCGAGGTAGGCGTCGGCCTCAAGAACGGTCTCGAGTGCGGCCTGATAATTCGTGTCGGAGGCGATGAAAAGCTCCATGAAGCTCGTTACGAGGTCCTGATGCGAGAGTTCCGGCCACCGGCCGACACCAGCGCCTTCCTCATTCAAAGTTTCGGCGTCCAGAGCCGGCACTCGCAGAAACGGAACGCCCGGCTGGGTCAACGCCATCCCCTGGATGTCCTTTTCGTAATGACATTTGGCGCAGGCCTGATCGAAGGACATCAGCACCATCATCTCGCCCTTGGGATCGGTTGTGTGACAGTTCAAACAGGAGCCCACCGGGACCTCATGATGCCGGAAGTGGGCATCGTGATCGAAAATGATCCGGGTGCGCCGTTTGAAGGGATAATTCCGCAATGGCGGGTGGTCATGGGCGAAGCTGGCGAATTGAATGGCGTGGCAGCTTTGGCATTGTTGGTTGCTCAGCCGGCTGAGTTCATGTTCCTTGCCCTGGTGCTCCACATGGCAAGTGGAACATTCCAACGAGCGGCTGGCCGCGTGTACATCAGGCGCCAGCAAGCCGGCGATCCGCAAGGAAGCCGGGCGGTCCACATCTTCGTTGGTCTGGCGAACGCGCTTTGTAATTTGAGTCAGATGGGTGGACCCCAGCGAATGCGGCTGAAACGGATGCGCGCCCAGGTCGTGTGCGTGACAGTCCAGGCAAAGCTCGCTTTCGGAGCGCCCCGCATGTTTTGCACCCTGAAACCAACTCAGCGGCACACCTTCCGCGTTCACGTGGCAATCCGAACATTGCGATTTCGACGTCGAGTGAGCGAAGCTGAGCTCGCCGGGAGACATAAAGTCGCGTCCGGCCCGGGTGCTGGAAAGGATCAGAAGCGCGCCGGCCGAAACAAAGAGGGCCGCGATGGCGAGCAAACCGCGGCGCGAGCGCCATGAACGAATCGGGCGGCATTTCGCAATCGCGTGCGAACAGGCGCCGTCGGAGGCCGACCCTTCCGGGCAAGGCCCACCGAGGATCCCGGGACGGGTGCAGACCCACTTGTCTTCTTTTTGGAGCGGGCGGCATTCGTAACCGCCCCGGCAATGACCCCGTTTGTCCGGACCGTCCAGGCAGGACTTCCCTTCGGGCGCGCGGCCGCAAATCCACCTTTGATTGGGCCGTTCGTAGGGACTCTCTTTGAAACTGAACTCCTGCAGCCTGCGTTTCATGGTTTATGCGGCAAAGCGCCAGGCGAGCAACCCGTGGGCGATGGCGAAAAGGATCAACGCAGAGGTGAGCGGAATGTGCGCGAAGAGCCACAGCTTCAGTGCTCCCTGAAGCGCGAACTGGAAATCCAGATTGTCCTTGGCGCGCACGTAGTCGGCCACTTCGGCCATGACTTTCCGCTCCTCTTCATTGAGATAGCGATCCAGCGCTTCCAACTCGGCGAGGAGACGTTGCAAGGGACGTCGCGAACCAATCAAATGACTCCAATAGTTGCGGCCGGCCGCAAAATAACCGCGCAGCTCCTGCTCATAGAAGTCGGCGATCGTGGAGGAGCGGGCTTCAGCGACTGAATTTAGGACCAGTTCCTGGACATCCTTGCGGATCGTGTCGCGCAGGGCCGGTATGCGCTCAAACAACAAGTTCTCCCCGTGCAATGTCAACCGGACCGGCGCGACACGCGAGAGGATCAGGCCCAGAACGCCGCTCAGAGCAACCGCCCAAAAGAGAATGGCCAGCACGATTTCCAATCCGCCCCGCGGCTGTTTCCACCCGGTATGGATGAGGAAGAGGACGATGGAAAAGAGGCCGGCATAGATGTGGATTTGCATCCAGGTCGAGGCTTTGAGCAGCGGCAAAAAGGGCAGTTTCTTTCGCGGATTGAAAAAGGCCAGCGTCAAAACCAGCACCAACAATGTCAGCCCGG
>CAZCUL010000590.1:0-3330 GCA_964501475.1 uncultured Verrucomicrobiota bacterium
GCCCCAGCAATTCTCATTTAACCCGGAGCGCGGGCGGATTGTGGATTGTGGGCCGTGTCTGAATACCGCCACCGGCGGGCCCGCTGTTTTCCGAGGCGCTGGCGATGAGGCGGCCGCGGTCCGGCTGTCGAGATTCGCCCGGGCGCGACCGGCCGCGATTGAAGACAATGAAGACAAAAAACTTTGTGACATTCCTGTCACAGTCTGGTAGCCTCCGTGCAACTCATTCGGATTGTCATGCGTCGCAGTGCTCTTCGTGCCGGGCTGTTTTTTCACCGCTGGGTGAATTCCCAAAGCCGCCTGTGAGATTCCGGCCAGCATCCGTTGGTAGAGGTATTTGCGACGCCGGCTGACGAAGAGCCGTCTGTGGGATAAACCTCCGGTGTGAATGGAAACGAGGGCCGCGACATGTTTGTCATGAATTCGAAATCACTGCTGCACTATGATTAAATCATCGTTTTGGGTTGGGATTGTCCTGTGGGTATCCTTCGGCCTTTCGGCGCCGGCGAACCTCGTGATCTCCGAGTTCATGGCCGCCAACAGCAGCACGCTGGCGGATGAAGACGGCGAGTTTAACGACTGGATCGAGATCTACAATGGCGGAACCGGCACGGTCGATCTGCTGGATTGGGCTCTGACGGACAGCCTGGGCAATCTGAACAAGTGGCGTTTCCCGTCCACTAATCTGCACGCGGGAGAATTTCTGGTTGTTTTCGCCTCGAACAAGGATCGGCGGACGCCCGGAGCGCCGATGCACACCAATTTCCGCCTCGACGCCTCAGGGGAAGCGCTCGCGTTGGTGGACCCGACCGGCGCGATTGTGTCCGAGTTTTCCCCGAGCTATCCGCGGCAGGTGCCGGATGTTTCCTTTGGTTTTGCGTCCGAAGTGGTCGTGAGCACGTTGGTCTTCAGCAATGCCGCGCTGCGGTATCAGGTGCCGGCGGATGGTTCAGCGGGTTTGGACTGGACCTTCGCCAATTTCGACGATTCGGCCTGGAGCGCCGGAACGAACGGCGTGGGTTACGATACAGGGACGCTCGACCCGGAGGAGGATTTGATTGCGGCATCGGTGCTGGCGCTGGACCCGGTGGGCTTCTGGCGGTTTTCCGAAACTTCGGGCACAACAGCGGCGAACCTCGGCTCCGCGGGCGCTGCCGCCGATGGCAGCTATCTCAATGGGGTTTCGCTTGGGCTGGCCGGTCCCCGTCCGCCCACAAACCAGGGATTTGAATCCGACAACAGTGCAGCGGGTTTTTCGTCGGGGACGGACTATGTCGGAACCGGGAACAGCCTGTTGAGCGGGCGCCCGTCCTTCACCATTGCCGGCTGGATCCGGCCGACCAGCACGCCCGGGTCGCGCATCGGGCTCTTTGGGCAGAACGGCGCTGTCGAGTTTGGATTTATCAGCGGATTAACGCTGCAGGTCTGGACGCCCGGCGGCGGTTCGCTGAACGTCACCTACAACCCACCCTTGAACGAGTGGCATCACGTGGCGGCCGTGGGCAACGGGGCCGATTTGCGGATTTATATCGATGGGGTTCCAGCCGGCGTGGGTGGAGGTTCGACCGCGAATTACGGCAGTTCAGGTTTCGGTTTCAACGTCGGCGGCGGCGGGATCTTCGATACGAGCGGCAACGACTTCGTGGGACAAGTGGATGAAGTGGCCGTTTTCCACCGGGCCTTGACGGCGCAGGAAATCCAGATGCTGATTCAGGCTCCCACGGGGCCTTCGGCAACGTATGACAGCCTGATCAAGACCGACGTGGAGCCGTCCATGCGCGGCATCAACAGCGGCATCTATTTGCGCATTCCCTTTGTGGTGGCGGAACCCGGGCAAATAGACCGCCTGACGCTGAGGATGAAATACGACGACGCCTTTGTCGTTTATCTCGAGGGGCAGGATGTGGTTTCTGTGGGAGCGCCTTTCCCGGCCGTGTGGAATTCCACGGCCACGAACCGGCATCCGGACAGCGCCGCCGTTCAATTCGAGGAATTCGTCCTGCCCGGAGGGAGCGGCTTTCTGCAACCCGGCACGAATTATCTCTGCATTCACGGGCTGAACATTTCCACCGTAAATTCGGATTTTTTGATTCTGGCCGAGTTGACCGCCACCGGCATCGGGGAACTGGGCGGAACGGCGCGCTATTTTCAGGTGCCCACGCCCGGGGACTTCAACGGAACAGGCACGGCGGACCTTGGCCCGATTATCACCGCGGTGGGCCACACACCAAACGTTCCTCAAGACAACGAGGACCTGATCGTGACGGCGCGGGTTTCACCTGCGTTCAATGCGTTGACCAACGTGCAGTTGAACTATCGCGTCATGTTCGGCGCCACGGTGGCCGGGCCCATGTTCGATGACGGGGCGCATGGCGACGGCGCGGCGGGCGACGGCGTCTTTGGCGCCATGGTGCCGGCGAGCGCGGCCGGCCGCGGGCAAATGATCCGCTATTTTGTGACCGCCGCGGACAACGCGGGGAATTCTTCGAGGTGGCCTCTCTTTCCGGATCCTCTGGATTCGGAGGAGTACCTGGGGACGATTGTGGAAGACCCGACCATCGAGTCGCTGCTGCCGGTCATGCATCAATTTGTCCAAAACACGGGCGCGGCCGACACGCGCAGCGGGACGCGTTGTTCGATTTTCTACCTGGGCGAATTTTATGACAACGTCCAGATCGACCTGCACGGGCAGAGTTCGGGAGGCTGGCCCAAGAGGAGTTACGACTTCGACTTCAACCGGGACCATCGTTTCAGATACCGGGAAGGGGAGCCGCGCGTGAAAGACATCAAGACACTGAGCAATTACGGGGACAAAGCCAAGATGCGGAATGCGCTGGCCTACGAGTTCTTTTCCCAGGCCGGGTCGGTCGGCCACTTCGCTTTCCAGGTCAGGGTCCATCGCAACGGCCAGTTTTTCAGCGTGGCGGACATGATCGAGGACGCGGACGATCTTTGGATGGAACGCGTGGGACTCGATCCCAATGGCGCTCTCTACAAGATTTACAACAATCTCAGCAGCGCGAGCGGGGCGGAAAAGAAGACGCGCAAACATGAGAACAGCGACGACCTGCAGAACTTCGTCAATGCCTTGACCGAATCGACTGCGCTCAACACGCGCGCGCTTTATGCTTACGACAACATCGACCTGCCGCAGACTATCAGCTACTTCGCCGGCAGCGCGCTCCTCAGCCACCAGGATCACGGCCACAAGAACTACTATGTTTACCGGGACAGCGACGGCACGCGCGAGTGGTCGATTTTGCCCTGGGACGTGGACCTGAGCATCGGCCGCAACTGGATCGATTCCGGCGGTTACTTTACCGACACGAT
>CAZCUL010000591.1:0-19317 GCA_964501475.1 uncultured Verrucomicrobiota bacterium
TCACGGCTGACGGCCGAGCCGGAAGCATTGAGGACGAGAACGCGGTAAAGACCCTGTTGCTCCGGGCCCACGTTCGGAACAAAAAGGGTCGCATTCGTTTCTCCCGGCAGGGATTCGCCTTCAAAAACCCATTGATACCGGAGCGGTGCATCCCCGGCGGCCGAGACCGAGAACGTCACGTCTGAAAAAGCAACCACGTTCTGATCCGAAGGCTCGGTAGTGATCATGGGAGCATCGCCACCGGCCAGACCGGCGCCCGGAGTGATGGTGGCCGCCGTCCAGTTGTCCGGATCATTTCCGAAAGCTCCCGCGCTCAATCGCTGCAGTGACGGCCCAAATCCGTCCGCGGCAATGGGCCACGGACTCTCGTCGTTGTAATCGACTTCATCAACCAGGATCGAAGGCACGAGGCCCGCTTCCGGGTCCGGCGGAGCCACCGGCGTATCGGGCCGGCGCAACCGGATCTCGTCGCCGTCATTGCTCAGGCGGCCCGTGAAAGGTCCCACCAGGACCGCGTCGCCGGACAAACCGTGCCGGGCCCGAAATGCGGAAGTTGCCGACGGATTGTTGACCGGATCGAACGAAACCACCAGCAGGCGGCCATTGGCCGGGAGAGTGACGTTCGGGGGGAAATCAAAGTCCACCCCGCCCCGAACTCGCCAGGTATTGGCCGGATTTGCCGGATCGAACAAGGGCACCGCGCTCCCGGTGATGTTGTGCAACTCGATGAATTCGTCCTCGAAGCTCTCGACGAACTGGGTTCCTTCCAGCTTCTGCGGCGGATGATAATGGATCTCGCTGATGACCACCGGTCCGACCTTGGGCAGTGAATTCGCCGACCCGAGTGTCAGGGAGGCCATGGCCGCAAAATGCTCCGTGCCCTGACTGTCGATGTGGCGTCCAAACGAAACACCGGTGGCGCTGGCGTCAAAGCTGTAGCCGTGATGATAACCCGTCAGCTCGCCCGCGGAATTCGCCGAGTAAAGATAGGCTTCGTCGCCGGTGGAACTGAATGAAAAGCTCGGAGGCGTGCCCGGCGTCGGGTTGAAATCGTCTTCGTCGAACCCGATGTAAGCGCCCGCGGGAATGGTCGTGCCGGGAGGGATTTGAAACTTCTTCGGGAGGCTTGGATCATCGGTCAAATACCAGCCGCTGACGTCCACAGTTGCGACCGTGGGATTGTGCAACTCGATGGTGTCCTTCTCCGGGAGATCGGTATGAGCTAAAACCTCATTGATCAAGATGCCCGGCACCGGTGGCAGCGGAGAATCGTCCGCACCCGGAGTTCCGTATTCGTGGCCGCTCGGCCGCCAGCTTTCCCGGAGACCCCAGGTATTGAAGGGAGCCGTGGGATCGACAATCACGAGCGAGAATCCACGCCCATCGGTGATGGGATACCAGGAATTGTTATAACTGAATTCCAGGATCTTTTCGTTTCCGGCATCGTCCAGGCGAATCTGCTCTCCGGCATTGTCGAGGTTGCCCGTGTAGGTTCCGGCGACTCGCGCCGCCGCGGCCGCGCCGTAACGTTGAGTGAAGGCGGCGCTGTTTTTGACCACCAGGACCTTTTCCCCCGCGGGGAGGGTGGTGATGCTGCTGCCGGTAAAACTGAATTCGATGCCGTCTATGAACCGGACACCGGCCAGGCTGATTTGGACCGGCCCGATGTTCTTCAATTCCACGTATTCGTATTACTGCCGGTCGAAGGTGTCGCCCGGAAGAATGGGCTGGTGATACATGAGCTCGGTGATGCGCAAATAAGCTTGAGGGAGGCTGGGCAGCGGAGGCGTGTTGAGCGAAGCCACCATCACACCCTGCCGATCGATCAACTCGAGAGTTTCGCCGCGGGCCGAGAGCCGGCCGCTGTAGTCCCCGACCACGAAGAGCGCATTATTGCCGTTGGGAGAGGAAGAGCGGGCGCGCCAGGCCTTGCGGTTGGCGGCGACATAGAGCGTGCCGTTGGCGGGGATAATCGTGCCGCCGCGGAATGTGAAATCGACTGCGCCGCTCAAGACCCACCCGGAAATGTCCACGGCGAAATTGTTGGGATTCTGCAGTTGAATGTATTCCTGGTCCTGATTGCCGCCGGCCGGATTGGCTTCAACCGTGCCGAAGTTGATCACCGTGCCGGGCGGTTGCGGGCCGGGAAGCGAGCTTAATCCGTAGAGGAAACTGCGGCGCGCCGGCAGATAGGAGTCTCTTAACTCCGCAACCGCTGCCGGAAGCGGCTGAGGACAGCAGGGAGCGGTGGACCCGTTGCCCCAGGCATGCGAATTCCATCGGGCGGCATCGAGGGCGGCGTCCGGGGCGAGTTGCGCCGCCAGTTCGTCGATGCGCGGCTCGTAATGCAATTCCTCAGGCGGCGTGCCGGGGGCTTTGAGCAATTCGTCCATCAATGTCCGGACGCGCCGCAGGTACATTTGGTTCATCTCCGCTGTGCCAAAAACAGCTTGAACCAGCCGGTTATTGTTCCCGATGAATAGCGGCGTGTCCGGGATCATGTTCTGGTCCCAATAAGTCAGAGAGCCGATCCAGCGGCGTCCGAAACTCAGGTCCACGTCCCAGGGCCACATCTGCCATTCATCAGTCAAGCCGGAGTCCCGGTAGAAGTAATAATTCTTGTGACAACAATCGGTGTCGCCAGTGATGCCGCGCGCAGCCAGATAATTGACGACCTGCGCCACGTCCAGATTGTCGTAAAGGAAACGCCGGCGCGCTTCACCCGTCAGGCTGATGCCATTAAACAGGGCCAGGAGGTCCGCGTTGTTTTCGCTCTTGCGGGTTTTCTTCTCCGCCCCGCTGGTGGTGTCACCCGAGCTCGAGAAAGTGTTATACATCTTGTAAAGCGCCCCTGAAGAATTGATGCCCATGCGAACCAGCCAATCCTCGTCGCCGTTCTCCACGATGTGAGCCGTGCCCCAGAAGGCGCCGTTTTGCTGGACCCGCACCGGGATCACCCAATGGTGCGGGTTGTCCGCATCGCGATAAGTTTCATAGGCGAGGACATTGCGCATGTGCGCCTTGTCCGGATAGGTCGTGAGCAGGTTGATGTCGTCGGCTCGCGGTTCGCCCTCCCGCCATTTGAAATTATGTCCGGGATGGAAATCGATATCGTAACTCTTCTTCGGAAATCCGCGGCTGGACTGGCCATGAATATTGATGGCGAGGTTGTCGTAGAAGACGCCGTCATAAAACAGCGAGCAGCGGGTGCCGACGTCGTTGTCGGCCGCGCCGGGACTCTGGATGAACCAGTGCAGGACCGGCAGCGGATTGGTCAAACCCGGATTGTCCACCACCGTCCCGAAATACTCCGGAGAATTCTGCGGCTCGACGAACGATGGCAGGCGCGAATTGCCGCCGAACGTATCCGTGGCCGTGACATACCAGCGCACCATCTGCCCAGGCCCCGAAGCGCTCGCCGGAATGACCGCTCCGTAAATCCCGTCGCCAATTCCTTCATCACCGCTGTTTCCGTCATCAAGGAAAGGAACTGTCGTTTCCGCGCCGAACCCGACACGGTAATGCAAAGACGCCGAGGAAACCGAGCCTCGCGCCGGGCGGATGCGGGCGGTCACCCCCACGGCATCGTTATCGGTGGGTATCGCGGGCCGGTGATCTTCGTCTTCAATGATCGGTCCAAGTTGATTGACCCCGGCATTGTTCGGACCTCCCGGCGTGGGCGACGGGAAATAACGCAACGTCTCCATACCGTCGCCGCTCACGGTGGCCAGCAATTCCGGGAGAATCAGGAGGTCGGAACTGGTCACCAGATTGTTCAATCCCTGGACCGCCAGCAGGTTCGTCCCAACATGCAAAAAGTCGATGAATGCCGAAACGTTGAAGTCAACCGGCACACCCGCGGTCGAGTCCGGCCGATTGGCCGGAGCGCCTGAATTCCAGGTCGCGACCGACGGGTCCGGCGAATTGTCCCAGGCGACTTCCCGACCGTTGATGTAGGCGATGAATCCGTCTTCATAACGCATGCGCAGAATCAGGCTGATGATGGCGGACGGATCGTCCACCACGAACGGGATGCGGATGTAAACCGTCTCATTGACGTTTCGCATGGACGTGACGTCCAGCCCGATCAGACCCGAATAATCGTATCCAACTCCGGTGGTGCCGGACAGCCAGCTTGAATCATCCAGCTCTTCCAATGTCCAGGGCCGCAGCGGTTCCGGGCCTGCCGGGGGCTCCAGCGCATTGTTGACAGGCACCAGCGCGCGAGCCGGCGCGCCCTGCGACAGCAATACTTCCTGGGACATGCTCCCGCGCAACCCATAGGAAATGTCCGGAGCCTGGATGGGAAACGCCGGAAAGAAATGCGATGCCACGGTCACTCCGTCCGGCCGGACCAATGCCAGATACTCGCCCTCCCCGCCCAGGCGAAAGTTGGTGTGCAGCTCTCCCACATCCCGGTCCTTGTTCGAGGCAAACACGACCAGGTAGCCATTCGCAGGGAGTATCACCGCGGGGAACCTCCACTTGGTGAGATTGTTGGTCGTGTCCGTGAGGAACCAGCCATCAAGATTCACTGAGGCGGCGCCGGCGTTATGGATCTCAATCCAATCTTCTTCGTCGCCGTCCTCATCGTCCAGGCCGTTATTGTTCAACGCCATGAATTCGGTGATGCGCACCATCTCCTGGGCGAGAACTGTGGGTGAAATGACGGAACAAAGGATTCCGAAGACAATAAGGATACGTAAGTATTTCATGGGCGTTGTGACAGCTTATAGGAAGTCATCTGAGCTCAAAGGTCAAGCCGCCGCCTTGAACTTTTTCTTTGGTCGCTTATTGCCGCTCGATTTTCCGGCGCAAGGCGGGCACTCGAGGGTCCGCGGGGTCGAGTGTCTCCGCCAGAGCCGCCAATTGGATCGCCTTTCCCGTTTCTCCTGATTGCAGGTGCAGGTCGGCCAGCAGGATGTAGGCATCGATCTTTTCCGGGTTTTGACGGATAGCCTCCTGAAATGCCGGAATAGCCTCGGGCTGTTGCCCGGATTTGGCCAGAGCAAAACCGAGATTGAAAAACGCCGGTCCGAAGTCCCGCTTTAACGTGATGGCGTGCCGGAAGATGGCGGCAGCCTCCGGGTAGCGCTTTTGCGCCAGCAAACTCATGCCTAACTGGAAGTAACCATTCACCGACTGCGGATCGAGTTCAAGGAAGCGGCGAAGGGATTGCTCGGCGGCAGCCGGCTGGTTCTGCAGGTTCCGGGCGCGGCCGAGCAGGAGCCAGGTCTCGGGAAAATCGGGATGCTCGCGCACCAGTTGGTTGACCAACGGAAGCGCTTCGGCGGCCCGACCGGCCAGCAGGTAATTCTGCGCCCGGTCACTGAGGCTGCGGGGATCGTTCCGCCAGGCGAGCACTTCCTCCTCGAATGGGTCCGGCCAGGCAGCGTCGGGGGCGGCGCCCGCGGCTCGGCGAGCGGCCAGCAGGGCGGCATTGGTATCGCCGCGGCGCCGATGCAGCGCCGAGAGCATCGTCCAGGCAGTGCGGGCAGTGTGCGGGTTGGTGGTGCTGCCGCTGGCCAGGCTAAAGGCCGCGTCCCAATCGCCCTGGCTCTGGCAGATTTGCGCCATCAGGATTCGAGCCGGACCTGAATTGGGCCGGGCGCGGAGCAGTTGCCCGAGTTCCCCGCGCGCCTCATTCTCCTGCCCGGTTTCGGCAAGCAGCCGCGCGAGCCGAAGCCGGGGCATCTCCGGATCGTTGCCGCAAAGCGCGACGGTTCGGCGCAACCTGGCCAAGGCGAAAGCCGTGTCGTCGCTGCGCAAGGCCGCCTGTAAATACGGCCAGCGCGGCTCCTTCGGTTCCAGCCGCTCGGCGATGGCCAGACAATGTTCGGCCTCTTCGCGAAAGCCAAAAGATTTCAAAACCGCCCCGAGTTGTCCCCAGGCTCGACCGGATTGCGGGTCCGCCTGCGCGCCCTCGATGTGCGACTGAATCAGGTTGGAGACAGTGGCATCGAGACGAGCCAATGGAACGTCGGGCAACTCGACGCGCGCCGATTGTTTCCAGATGAACCAGGCGCCCAAACCCGCGAGAATCAGGCCCGCCATCCACAAGGCAGCCCTGCCACGCGAACGCATTTTGCGCGTGAAAGAACCAGCCGCGCGGGCTCGATCTGCCCCCCGGGAATTGGCGCCGGCTTTCTTTCGCCTTTTGCTCACGGCGTTGTTCCGCTTCCTTTGCGCAGCGTCAAAAGGCGACCACCGGGGCTCCCCGGAAATGCTTCCTTTGCTCCGTCCGGCCAGACCACCTCGATGCGGTCAATCGCGGTGACCGAGCCAAGGCCGAAGTGGACGCGCGGATCGTTGCTCACCAAAAAGCTGTATCCGGGCTGAACAAGCCGGTTCCAATGGCGGTGGCCCGCCCGAACCGTGACCTCCGCTCCGTAAGCGTCGCGCCCGCCCAATTCCGGATCAATTGCCCGGATCATCAACCAATGTCCGCCATTGGGTGCGGCGTTGCGCAGCAATTGAGCCGGAGCGCCCGCATTGCAGACCAATAAGTCCAGCGCGCCGTCGTTATCGATGTCGCCGCAAGCCAGACCGCGCCCCACCGCAGCCCGGCCGCAGAAAGCTGGATTGGCATCGGACAGGTCGTGGAACCGCCCGGTGCCGTCATTGGCGAAAAGTTGGTTTTGCTGCGCATAGGGGCGCCAGAACGGATCAAGGCCCGGCAAAAGCGGCCCGACTTCCTCTCCCCTTTTGATTCTTCCGTTCACGAAGGCCAGGTCCAAATCGCCATCGAGATCGAAGTCGGCCAACACCGTTCCGAATCCTGTGCCGCGCCGCGCCGGATTGCCGAGACCCGCCGCCGCGGTTTGATCCTGAAACAAACCTGCCGGCCCCTGTTTCCAGAGAGCGTGTTGTTCCCAGGAAACGTGGGTGACGAAGATGTCGAACAGGCCATCCGAGTCCACATCTCCAAAAGCAATGCCCATGTTGGCCGCCGTGGAGCCAAACGCATTGTAAGCAATGCCGCGCTGCGCGGCCTCTTCGGTGAAGGTGCCGTTGCGCTGATTCATAAAGAGGCGGTTGGGCATCCCGTCGTCGGCAATGAAAATGTCCGGCCAATGATCGCCATCGAAGTCGCCACAGAACACTCCCAAACCGGGCCCGGTCTTCCTGGCTATGCCGGAGGCGACAGTCACGTCTTCAAAGCGAATCCCGCCATCTTTCCCGGAACCCATATTGTGAAAAAGTTTGCTGGCAGTCCCTTGCATGCCTTGCGGGCCGCAATACTCGATGGCGCCGCGGGTGTCGTAGCACTTGACCGTGTGGCTGTAATCAACGTAGTTGGCGATCACCAGGTCGAGCCAGCCATCGCGGTCATAATCGAAAAAAACCGCCGAGGTCGCCCAACGCCTGTTTTCGATTCCCGCAGCCTGGCTGACCTCTTCGAACCGCCCTCCGCCCCGGTTCCGAAAGAGCCGCACATTGCCATACTCGGTGAGCAGCACCTCCGGCAGTCCGTCGTTATTGACGTCGCCCACCGCCACTCCCATGCCGTAGCCGCTGACGTCCAGCCCGGAACCGGCGCTGACGTCGATGAAGTTGCCGTCGGGCCGCTGCTGGTAAAGCCGGTTCTTCGAGCCCGAATTCGTGGACGCATTATGGACCAGGTAGATGTCGAGCCGCCCGTCGTTATCGAAGTCGAACAGGGCCCCTCCCGAGCCTGTGGACTCGGGCATAAAATAGGTACCGGTTGCCCCGGAATCGTGGGTGAAATCGAGGCCGGCTTCACTGGTGATGTCTTCAAACCAGACCGGTCCGGTGGCGGAGGGAACATGGGAGCCGGCATCCGGTTTGTTCTTCTGGCACGCCGGAATGCAAAGGAGCAGGCAAAGCAAGCCCGGCAATGCCTTCTCGAATCGGAATTCCATCGGCTTTCATCGTAGAAGTTGCCGGCGTGAGCGGCAACAGAAAGAAGATGAGCGCCAGCCCTTCAGGATAGCCACCCGTCGTGATACGCTCCTGCCGCCCGGCACAGGCAATCCCAAAGGGATTGCGACCTCCAGCCCAAGGTTGCGAAGAACGAGCTACCTTGGGTTACAGTTCGGAAATGGATTAAACCCCAACGAAGTTGTGGCATATTCCCTCGCAAGGTTTCCGACAAAGGGAGATCAAAACGGGGCCTGGCCGGCGCCAAGATGTCCAAACTCCAGGCGGCTGGCTGCGTAGCCAACCGCAGCGCGGGAGACCTCAGGCATGTTCCCAAGTTTAGACTAGGCGCTTTAGGATTTGTGGCGTGCTGAGGCGCTCCTTCCGGCACAGTCGCGGAGTCCGTCTTATGGCACGCGTCAAGCAACTCAACCGCGGGGCGACGGATGCGCCCGTTGTGACGGTCAGAAAGTTTAAGCTTGTCAACCTGGGGTCTTTTTGTCTTTGATATGGGTCAATCACACTTAGATGTGCAAACCCAGGAACCCTTTCTACGCCTAGGCCTATGAATGCTATACCCGTACTCTCCGTATGTTCGCGCAACCTCGCGCGTCGCGCCCTTCAGCTCTCGTTGATCGCGGGGTTTTGTCTGGCAGCGGTTGGTTTGTTTGCCGACACGAAATTGATTTCCAACGGCTCGCCCGCGCGGATTCTCGTGCCCGCCGACGGCAGCCTTGGCGGGACGTGGCGCAACCGGTCCTTTGACGATTCCTCCTGGCTCGCCGGACAAAACGGCGTGGGCTACGAGGTCAATCCGGGCGCCTTCACCGCCACCGTCATTGCCGATTCCCAGGCGGAATGGTCCACGGCCGGCCGGCAGGGCGAGAATAGCTGGATCAACGGCTATTACGATCTGGCAAACGACACCGACGGAACCTATCAAGAGACCGATTTCCAACCGTTTCCGCGCTCGGAAGGTCCCTTTGGTCCGGACAATTTTTGGGACGGCAGCGCATGGGACTGGTTTAGCGGGAACCCGCCCTGGGACTTCATTGCCGCGGCTGATGTCCATCCCAACGGCGTCAATCAGCCCCAGGGCATTCATTGGGTGATTCGCCGCTGGGTCAGCACCACCAGCGGGGACGTCAGCGTCCGCTTTCACGTGCGCAAGGCCAATGGAAGCGGCACCGGTGTGACGGGCAAAATCTTTCAGAACGGCGTCGAAATCTTTTCGCGCTCCATTCCGGGAAGCGATCAGACCGGGTTTGAAGTTTATGTGAACACCACGGCGGCGGTCGGCGATGTTTTCGATTTCGCGCACACACCGGAGGGGCCAAACGGGGATCAAGCGGACGGTTCAGACGGCAGTGTGCTGACGGCGACCGTTTTGTCCGGAACGATTATGGCGCCGGTGGAGCCGGTGGGCGTGGCGGACAGTGTGGCCGATTGGAGCTCGACCGGCGTTCAGGGCGCGAGCGGGTGGTTCTACGGCTATTACAATCGGACGGCCGATGGCGACGGCGCTTATGATCCGAATACGGACTTCAATATGACCGACCCGAATTGGACTTTCATGGGCGGTACCTGGCAACTGGGTGTGGATGGGAATCCCGGAGCCAACCCGCCCTGGGACAGCATCGGTCAAAGTTCATGGCACCCCAACGGCGACAATCAGCCGCAGGGGATTCACTGGGTCATCCGGCGCTGGGTGAGCGACGTGGATGGCGACCTCCACGCACGAGTGCGGTTTGCGAAGGCCAATACGAGCGGCAACGGAACCACCCTTCACGTGCTTCATAATGGTGTCGAAGTGTTTTCCCAGACCTTGAACAATACCGCCGGCATCGACGTGTTTATACCTTTCCCCGGTGTTTTTGTCGGCGACAGAATCGAATTTGCCCTGGACCCGCTCGGGACGGATGGCCTTTTAGGGGACGGCTCGGACAGCTCGACCTTTTCGACCACGATCTTTACCGGTCCGGCGCCCCAGAGCGAAGTGGCCAACAGTGTGACGGATTGGGGCAGCGCTGCGCAGGGGGAAAATGGGTGGTTTTATGGATATTACAACGAAACCGCCGATGCCGACGGCACCTACAGTCCGGGCAGCGATTTCAACAACACCGATCCGAACTGGACCTTTCAGGGCGGCTCCTGGCAATTGGGGGCGGATGGGGACCCGGCAGCCAATCCGCCCTGGGATACGATCGGTCAGACTGAATGGCATCCCAATGGCGACAACCAGCCCCAGGGAGTGCACTGGGTCATCAAACGCTGGGTGAGCGACGTGGATGGAGACCTCCATGCCCAGGTGCAGTTTGGCAAGCAAAACGTCAACAGCGGCAACGGGACCACCCTGCGCGTCCTGCACAACGGCACCGAGGTCTTTTCGCATACGGTCGCCTTCAACGATGGAACCGGCATCGATACCGCCATTCCCCTGCCCGACGTCTTCGTTGGCGACACCATCGAGTTTGCCCTCGACCCGCTCGGCACTGACGGCGGCAAGGGCGACGGCGCGGATGGCTCTTTCGTGAGAGCGTCGATTCTAACCGGCCTTCCTCCCCAGCCATTTGTTCCCGGCATTGCTGATTGTTTCATGACCGACATCGAGTCCGAGATGAGGGGAGTCAACTCCTCGGTCTTTATCCGTTTCCCCTTCGATGTGAGCGACCCTGCCGCCATCGAAACGCTCAAGCTCAAGATCAAATACAACGACGGTTTCGCCGCCTATTTGAACGGCACCGAGATCGAGAAGCGCAACGCTCCCACCGTGCTGCCGGCGATGGTGGTCGCGGACTCGGTTGCGGATTGGTCCACCAATCCCGACGTCACGGTCAATGGCTGGGAGTACGGATATTACAACGAGAGTCTGGACGCCGACGGAATGTATTCCGGAGGAGATTTCACACCCTTCCCGCATGATGGCGGCGGACACAGCGCCACGGATTTCTGGAGCGGGAATGGATATGACTGGTTCATGGGCAATCCGCCCTGGACCGAGTTATTCCAGGAGGACACGCATCCCGCCGCGCCCAATGGCGCTGCGTTTGACCCGAACAATCCGGCCACTCACATCCATTGGACTATTCGGCGCTGGAACGCCACGGTGGATGCAAACCTCAAGGCTCGGATCCAATTCCACAAAAACAATGTCAACGGCGGCGACGGCGTGCGCGTCTCCGTCTTTCACAACAGCATCGAGGTCTATTCCCAATCCATTGCTTTTAATGATGGCGTGGGACGCGATGATACCGTCGATTTGCCGGACGTGTTTATTGGCGACACCATTGATATCCTGTTGGGGCCAGGTGACGCAGGAAATGACGGTTCCGATGGATCGGCATTCAGCATGGTCATTTTTGAAGGCGAGCCGTCCATTCCCTGGGACGGCGCAGCGACGGCCTCGCGGACAGCGACCGAAACCATTGCACCCCAGGTCTTCGATGTCAGCAGCTTCATTTCGCAACTGATGCCCGGCCCCAATGTGCTGGCCATCCAGGGCTTTGCTGAGTCCGTTGACGACAATGAGTTTGTCATCAACGCCGAGCTTCTTGCCAACCAGGTGCCCACCGCCGTCGGCGATAATCTCATGGCTCTGCCAGACATGAGCGCGACTTATCCGAGTTCCGTTTTGCTTGCGAACGACTCGGATCCGGATGGTGACGCCCTTCTGTTGGTCGGGGTTACTCCGAGCTTTATGACCGCTCAGGGCGGAACCGTCCGGCTCTTCGGAGACAACGTGCATTACACGCCGCCAGCCGGCTTTACCGGCACGGACACCTTTGAATACACCATTACCGATCTCTCCGGCATACCGGTGCGGGCTCCAGTCTCGGTCGCTGTCGAGGCGTTCCCGGTTAACAATCCGCCCAGCTTCGACCTGGCGGGCAGCAATGTGGACCAGACCACGGCCGGCTTGCGGGTCATTCCGGACTGGGCCACGAACATCAGTCCGGGGCCAGAGCCGCATGAGGCAGGTCAAACCGTCACCTTTCAGGTCAGCAACAACCGCCCGGACTTGTTCGATGTGCAACCGGACATCAATCCGGCTGGAACTTTGATGTTCAGCGCTCCTCTTGGCGCCATGGGCGTGGCGACTGTCACGGTCAGCGCCATGGACGACGGCGGAACGGAGATGGGCGGCGTCGATACTTCAGCGCCGCAGACTTTCACCATCACTCTGAATATCCCGCTGGTCTGCCCGACGGCTCAGCCGCAATCGGTTTCCGTGGAGCAGGACGCCTCGGTGACCATCAACTTGACAGCGAGCGATGCTGACGGCGCGACGTTCTCGATCGGCACCCCGCCGGCAAACGGGAACCTGAGCGGCACACCGCCGGCCGTCGAGTACACGCCCAACGCCGGTTATTGCGGGCCGGATTCGTTTACCTTTTCGGTCAACCGTGCCGGCTGCCCGGCCAGTACGGCGACAGTCACAATCGATGTGATCTGCGCGAACGAGTGTCCGGTGGCCAGAGCCAATGTGGTTCCGCCATTCTGGAATTCCGCCCGAACCATGACCTTCGAGGTCATGCTGGACGGAGCCCGCGAGCGTCCCAATCCTGTCGTCACGGACGGGGTGGGCATGGGAACGTTCACCCTTCAGAACAACATTCTCAGCTTCGAGATCGACTATGCCGGCCTGTCCGCTCCGGTCACCGCCGCGCACATCCACGGTCCCGCCACTACGGAACAGGCTGCAGGGGTGATCCTGGGATTGATCCCCGAATTCGGGTCCGCTGGCGGAACCGAGGGCACCATCTCGGGTTCGGTCGCGATCAGCGATGAATTGGTGGATCGGATGGCCGCTGGACTGACTTATGTGAACATTCACTCCACAAGCCATCCCGCGGGTGAAATCCGCGGGCAGGTGACGCTGATCAGCCGTGAGCGGAGCTTCACCGTCATCTCACCTGACAATGCCGGCGCGGATGTCTTGTTCGACGGCACGCAATCGAGCGATCCCGATGGCGACGCGTTGAATTACGCCTGGTTTGAGTGGTCTCCGCCGCCCGGCATGCCCGTTCAGTTTGGCGATGCGGTCGTGGCCATGCGGTTCCTTGCCGTCGGCCAGCACACCATTGTGCTGGAAGTTTCCGATGGGCAGTGCACTGCTTCCGATCAGATCCTGGTCCGGGTCATTCTGGCCAGCGAGGCTGTGGAGGAACTGATCATGCGCGTTCAGGATTCGGATGTGGCTCGCAAGAACAAAAGACCCTTTATCGCCACGCTCAAGGCGGCCGCGGCTTCGTTGGATCGAGGCAACCTGAATTCGGCTTTCGGCCAGTTGAATGCCTTCCGAAACAAGGTTCGCGCTCAGATTCAAAGGACCGATCCGGATGTCGCCGCGGAATGGATTCAAATTGCCGACTCCCTCATGCAGGCAGTGAACGGGCAATAGAACAAAACGGTTCGTCATTCGGTGCGCACAAAGAGGCCGGAGGTGCCGGCCTCTTTTTCCTTCCCGCCGCGGCATTCGCGGACGGATGCCGCGCTGGCCCGAGCCGGACATTTCCAAGGCGCAAAGAGGAACCAAATCAGACCTGCCGAACGGGTTGGCTGGCGCGAAGCAGCCTTCAGAAACCCGGTTTACTTTGCGCCGAAAGCGGCTATTTTGCCACACTCGTAACCCAATTGTAACGCGTGGTGGCAAGTTGTTTTCAATCTCACGGTTGGGGTGTATCGATCTCCCCTGGCGTGCCCGTATCCTCCGCTTCGTGGCGTGTCATTCGGGCGCTTGGAAGCGCGCCATCGCGAAAGTGTTGCGCTCAATTCCTCTTCCCGGAGCAAACCGGAATTCGCCGGACGAGGCAGAGGTTTAAGTGAAACTGTAAGTAAGAAAGCGACCAATCGTATGATCAAGACGAGTATTTTAGCCGCCGCTCTGGCTGTAGCGGGCGCCGCTTCCATGCCTGGGGCGGTGCTGGTTCCCAACGGCGCGACCTGGAAATATGTGTTGGGCACAAACGAGGCCTCCACGCCCTCGACTTTGTGGCGCCAGGTTAGTTTTGACGACTCGTCCTGGGGAAACGTCACCGCGCCGATCGGTTATGGAGCGTCGGACGGCCTCTCGGCCAACAATCTGCCCACCAGCGCCGCCGGGAATTACCTGACGGCCTACCTCCGCAAGACTTTTGTGGTGAGCAATCCGCAGGACATCTCTCGTCTTGATCTCACCGTGCGGGTCGATGACGGAGCGATCGTCTGGATCAATGGCACTGAACTGGGCCGCATTAACGTGCCTGCGGGCGAACTCCTCCACAACGACACTGCGCTCGACGCCCAGGAACTTCGGACGCTGAATGTCACGGTCACCGAAAACCTGAGCAGCTTGCTCGTGGCCGGCAACAACGTATTGGCGATCCACGGCTTCAACGGGAACCTGGGTAGCAGCGACTTTCTGGTCGAAGCATCGCTCACTTCCATGGTGGATGACGTTCCGCCCACCATTGTCAATATCGTGCCGCCACCCGGCTTTACGGTGCCTGAGTTGACGCAAATCGAGGTCTTTTTCACCGAGCCGGTCCAGGGCGCCGATGCCACGGACCTGGAGATCAACGGAACGGCTGCGGCCGATCTGCAATTCGGCGGGCCGGACCATTTGATCTTCGAGTTTCCTGAACCGCTCACCGGCGCTGTCAATGTGGCCTTCGTCATGGGCCATGGCATCACTGATCTCGCCTCCGCGGAGAATCCCTTTGCGGGCGCGAGCTGGAGCTACACGCTCGATCCCAACGCCAGCCCGATCAGCGCGATTATTACCGAGTTCATGGCTGACAATGACAATACTTTGAACGATGAAGATGGCGATGCTTCGGACTGGATCGAGTTGTTCAATGCCGGCCCGGTGGCAGCGAACCTCAACGGATGGTTTCTGACCGATGACGCGAACAATCTGACCAAGTGGCGCATCCCGGGCATCACCTTGCAACCGGGAGAGTATCGCGTCATTTTCGCTTCCGGGAAGAACAAGACCAACGTCACCGCCCGCCTTCACACCAGCTTTCAGTTAAGCGCAGGCGGTGAATTCCTGGCTCTGGTAGACAATCAGACCAACATCGTCTCTTCCTTTGCTCCGGCTTATCCCCCGCAGCAGGAGGATGTGTCCTACGGACGGGATAACCTTAATCCATCGTTTCTCGGGTTCTTCAATGAGCCGACCCCGGGCGGACCCAATGCCATGACCGGGGTTAACTTCGCGCCGGAAGTGGTCTATTCCCAGACCAGCCGCACGTTCGTTGCTCCTTTTAACCTGACGCTGGCGACGCCGGCGGAACCGGGCGCGGAGATTCGCTATGTCATCGTCGATAATACCGCCAGTGCCGCTGCCACGAACGTTCCCGGCCCCGCTTCCACCCTTTATACCGGCCCTATCCCGATCAATCGCACCATGCAGGTGCGGGCGCGCTCGTTCCTGGCGAACCATTTGCCGGGGCCCGCACAAACGGAAAGCTACGTGCAGATCGACCAGAACACGGCCAATTTCACTTCGGATATTCCGCTGGTTCTGGTTCATAACTTTGCCAGCGGGGAGTTTCCCAGCGCTTTGGATCGCTCTTCCATCGTTATGATTTTTGATACGGTCAATGGCCGCAGCTCTTTGGCAGACCCTCCGTCGCTGGCGACCCGCGCCGGCATCAACCTGCGCGGTTCCAGCACGCAAGGGTTTCCCAAGAAGAGTTATGCCGTGGAATTCTGGGACGAATTGAACGAGGACAGGAATCTGCCCGTCCTCGGTATGCCCTCCGAATCGGATTGGGTGCTTTACGCGCCAAATCAGTTCGACATTCCCTTGATCCATAATCCCTTCATTTTCCAGCTCAGCCGCGACCTTGGCGACTATGCCGCCCGCACCCGGGTGGTGGAAGTGTTCCTGAAGACAGCCAGTGGCGCCGTCAGTGGCACGCCCCCCGGCGGAGATTACAACGGCGTTTACGTGCTGATGGAAAAGTTGAAGCGGGACAACGGCCGCGTGGACATCCCCCGGCTGGAACCCGAGCATACCAGCGCGCCTGAGATTACCGGCGGCTATTTCCTGAAGATCGACCGGCAGGACTCGGACGAACCCAGCTTCAGCGGCGGCGGCAAAACGATCGTCTATCGAGACCCGGACGGTCTGGACATGGTGACGGCCGAGCGGGCGCCGCAGGCGCAGTACATCCAGAACTTCTTCAATTCGATGAATTCCTCCCTCGGCGGGACAACCTACACGAATTTCATCAATGTCGAATCCTGGATCGACCATCACTTGCTGAATGTGCTGAGCATGAACATCGACGCGTTGCGCTTGAGCGCGTTTTTTTACAAGACTCGCGACGAAGTAGACCGGCATGGGATCGTCACGGAACGCGGCACCATTCACATGGGGCCGATTTGGGACTTCGACCGCTCGATGGGGACCCAACGCGGTGATGCGCGTCCCTACAATCCGCGAAGCTGGCTGGGGATCGGGGGCGATGGCGGCACGGATTTTTTCAATGCAGGCACGCGGGCTGGTTTTGCCAACACCTGGTACGGCGCCTTGTTCAACAAGATCGATTTCTTTCAGCAATGGATCGATCGCTACCAGGAATTGCGCGAAGGAGTCTTTTCCAACGAGCACATGTCGGACGTAATCGACCAGATGGAGGAGGAACTGCGGGAATCCCAGGTGCGCGAAGTCGGCAAATGGGGCGGGAACGGCGCTTCGGATACCAGGCCACGCTCGGGAGTGGTCAGCGCCAACGGCTACTCCCATACCTTCTCGGGAACCTACCAGGGTGAAATCGACTTCATGAAGCAATGGCTGGCCGACCGCGCTCACTTCATGGACACGCAGTTTGTGGCCCGACCCAATCTGAGCAGTCCAGGCGGCCAGATTTCGCCCGGCTTCACTTTGACGATGTCCGGACCTCCGGGCGCGACGATTTATTATACCTTGGACGGCGCCGATCCTCGGGCTCCGGGCGGAGGCATTGCACTCGGTTCCACCGCCTATACCGGGCCGATCACGCTCAACAACAATGCCCGCGTGGTGGCTCGCGCCCATAATCCCAACAGCCGCAATCTCACTGGAGCGGGCAACCCGCCCTTGGCCAGCCACTGGTCCGGTCCGCGGGAAGCCACCTTTTACACCGCTTTGCCGCCGCTGCGCATCACCGAGATCATGTACCATCCGGTGCCGGCGCCGAGTGGCAGCCCTTATTTCGACGAAGACTTCGAGTTTCTCGAAGTGAAAAATATTGGAAACACTCCGCTTAGTTTGAACCGGTTCAAGATCACGGATGGCGTGCAGTTCAATTTTCCCAATCTGCTGCTCCCAGCCGGCGAAAGCGCAGTTGTGGTGGCGCATCTCCAGGCTTTTCAATCCCGTTACGGCGCCGGCCACACCGTTGCGGGCGTTTACACCGGTTCGCTCGCCAACGACGGTGAGCGCATTGCCCTCGAGGGCCCCTTCAAAGAGCCGATTCTCGATTTTGAATACGACGACGACTGGTATCCGATCACCGACGGTTTTGGATTCTCGCTGGTCATCGTCGATCCGAACGCGGCCACCACAACCTGGGGCCAGAAGGAAAGCTGGCGTGTCGGAAGTGTGGTCAATGGCACGCCGGGTCAAATGGAGCCGCCCGCGCCGGACATCCCGACAGTGGTCGTGAACGAAATCCTGACGCACACCGATCCGCCGGTCGTGGATGCCGTCGAGCTGCACAACCTTTCGGCCAGTCCCGCAGACGTCAGCCACTGGTTTCTGACGGATGAACGGGGAACGCCGAAGAAGTATCGTATTCCGGCCGGCACCGTTATTCCCGCGGGCGGTTTTCTTGTCTTGACCGAGACGAATTACAACGCCATGCCCGGGGCGCCTGGAAACTTCACCTTCAGCTCCAAGGGCGAGGAAGTTTACCTCTTCTCCGGCGACGCTGCGGGAAATTTGACCGGTTACTTCCACGGCTTCGATTTTGGCGCCGCGGCGAATGGCATGACCTTTGGACGTTACATTACGAGTAGCGGCGGCGAGCAGTTCCCGGCCCAGTCTTCAGCCACCCTGGGCGCCGCCAACTCCGGCCCGCTCGTCGGGCCGATCGTCATCAGCGAAATACACTATCATCCTCCGGCGGCCGGCGGCGGTGCATCGGAGGAGAGCCGCGATGAGTTCATCGAGTTGCGCAACATCAGCGGGGTGCCTGTGCCGCTCTACGACACTTCTCACCCGAGCAATACCTGGCGGCTGCGCGAGGCCGTGGATTTCACATTCCCGGAGAATACGAGCGCTCCCGCAAATGCTTTCATTTTGGTGGTGGATTTTGATCCCGCCACAAACGCCGCCGCTTTGAATTCATTTCGAGTCCGGTTTAGCGTCTCCAGCAGTGTTCCGATTTACGGGCCTTTCTCCGGCAGACTCGATAATGCCGGCGAAAGTGTGGAACTGGCTCGGCCGGATTCTCCCGAACCGCCGCCGTCTCCGGACGCCGGAACCGTGCCTTACATTCTTGTGGAGCGAATCAAGTATTCGGATATGCCCCCGTGGCCGATCGCCGCCGACGGTTTGGGACCATCGCTCCAGCGGGTGACGCTGGCTGCTTACGGCAATGACGCAGGCAACTGGCGCGCGGCCTTTCCCACCCCTGGCGGGCCGATTGGAACCGGCAACCCGCCTGTCATCACAGCCCATCCGACGAACAAGGCTGTGGTGGCATTTATGGAGGCAACCTTTTCTGTGAGCGCCGAGAACGCTCTCGGCTACCAATGGCTTTTTAACGGTTCGCCGATTCCCGGGGCGACAAATAGCACACTGCTCCTCACCAATGTCCAGCCGGCGCAGGGCGGGACTTACCAGGTGGTGGCGCTCAATGCCGCCGGCGCCAGTGACAGCAGCAACGCCACTTTGACTGTTTTCATTCCGGCCAATATCACCAAACACCCCGAAGGCGTCAGTGTTCGCCCTGGCGCGAATGTCACCTTCGCCGTCGAGGCCACCAGCAGCACTCAGATTCGGTATCAATGGCGCAGGAACGGTATGCCCATTATGGGCGCCACCAACGCTTTCTACGCGATCTCGAATGTTCAGGAAGGCGATGGCGGAATTTACGATGTGGTCCTCACGGATTCGGTCGGACCTGTCGTCAGCCAGCCCGCGCCCCTGGTGGTGCTGGTTGACCCCACCTTTGTTCAACATCCCCTTAGCCAAACGGCCCTGCAGGGCAGCACAGTTACCTTCACGGTTCAAACTGCCGGCACCTTGCCCATGGGTTATCGCTGGCGTCGTTCGGGCAACAATCCCGCAAATGCAGTGGATCATTTTGTCTTGAATCGCCATACCTCCGTCCTGACGCTCACCAATGTTCAGCCGGCGATCCACCAAGGGACCTACACGGTCGTCATTACCAATGCCGCCTTCTTTCAGCCCGGCAATCTCAGCCAGTCCGCCATCCTCACGGTCATTACAGAAACCGA
>CAZCUL010000592.1:0-11551 GCA_964501475.1 uncultured Verrucomicrobiota bacterium
TTTAGTCGATTTCTACAGCCGCCTTCACGTAGTTGACGTTAGCAATCCGGCTGATCCACAACATGTGGGCAGTTATGAGTCGTTGTGGGCGGAAGATGTGGTCGTCCTGAACAAACAGGTGTACCTCCTGGAAACATTCGAAGGGAGTTTTGAGGTAATTGACGTGACCGACCCGGCGAATCCAGAGATGACAGGCCGCTATGGCTTTTTCGCACTTGGTTCTTCGGGGATGGCCGTAGTGGGAAATCTCGCTTATGTGGCCGCTGGGAATAATGGGCTTAACATCGTAGATCTAAGCAGGCTGGCCAACCCGCAGCGCCTCGGAAGCACTACGACTGAAGCCGTCGGCTTTTCTCAAGCGATGGCAACGGCAGGCGATTACGTCTATGTAGCGAAGGCGAGCAATCGCATAGAGGTCATTAACGCGAGCACTCCGGTAAGTCCCCAATTGGCGGGAGGCTATCATGCGGCCAGCGATGTTTATGACATGGCCGTGTCGGGCCAGTATGCATATTTGGCGGTCGGAAATTACGGCCTGGAGATCATCGACGTAAGCGACCCAGCGGCTCCGGAACCAGTGATCGTTTACAACCAGGGCGGTGTTTCGCATGTCGCGGTCTCGGGAAACTATGCGTACGTGACTGGGGCGCCTAATGGATTGGAAGTAATTGACATCAGCAACCCATTGAATCCACAAACATTGGGCGATTATTTCATCGAGGGCGATATCATTGTAGCGGGCCATTATGCCTATGTCGCGGCCGGTCAAGCTGGATTGCAAATTATTGATGTCAGTGACCCGGCGAACTTGCAACGGGTCGGTAGCCACGCGGTAACCCGCCGAAATGCGAGGGCCATAGCCGTTTCGGGCAATTACGCTTACGTGACCGCCTGTGATTGCGACGGGGAATCTTTTGGTGGGTTTGCCCGCATTGAAGTTTTCGATATACGAGATTCGAGCCGTCCAATTTTGGCAGGAACCTATGGCGGCGGACTGGGTGGACTGGGCGAGATGGCGATCCTGGGCAACTATGCCTATGTTGCGAGGAACCGGCAGGGCCTCGACGTAATTGACCTCAGCGTCCCCTGGAATCTTCGGCGCGTCGGCGGAAATACAGCCGTTTATGGAGCGCAACGCGTGGTATTAAGCGCCGACAAAGTGTTTGTGGCGGCCGGCAGCCAGAGTTTGGTGGTCTTGAACTTGTTTATGCCGCGGACGGGCCCGCCGCTGTCATTTGCGGCGGAACCAGAGTTGGACTCGAACGGTTTCCGAATCTCCCTTCAAGGCCTTCCCGGACTAAAGGTGCAGATTGACAGGAGTGCCGATCTGCTTAATTGGCAGCCATGGACCAATGGAATGCTCGGAGTTGGTCCCCAGGAATTTCTGGATTCGAACACGAGCACGAACGCGCAGAGATTTTACCGCAGTTTTGCACGCTGAAACAGGGCGTGTCAAAGCTTGCTCTCGCTGGAAAGAATCAGGTCTTACAGGCTCTGTCTCTCCTGGGGCGGTCTTGCGGATTATTTTGAACTCGACTGGTGCGAGGAATCGAAAGGTTGGGTTCGTAGTCGATATGACACGTATCTAATGCATCAGCAAATCGGTTGAGGTTGTGTAAAGTGCAGGCTTTATTGTGAAGCGCGAACGTATCCTCACCATCGAGAGCAACCGCTTTGTTGAAGCAGGCCAAGGCCTTTTCTTGGTCTCCGATTTGAAGCACAGCACAGCCTTGGCGCGACCATGCATCACCATCAGTAGGATCGAGTTCGATGGAGCGAGCGAAGCACTGGATTGCATCTCCGTAGCTTTCTAAGGCGTATGATGCTCTACCTTTATCGTACCAGGCTTTGGCCAGTCGTGAATTAATCGCTAACGCCCTGTCCAGTGGCAAGTCAGCGGGGTCGTACGCTCACAATTCACAATTGACAGCGAGAGGAGCCGACGAAGCATCGTCAACAAGAATGGCTCGACCATTACGTATCCAATAGGCCGGCGCTTGGTATCACGTGCATGTCCGCGGCATTAAGCGTCGGCCGATCTTTCGCCAAGAACGCGGGCGGCCAGCGCAGCCATGGCTCTGCGGCGGTTCGAGGAACGTCTCCAAGCGACAAGAGACTGCGCAGAGTGACCGAGCAAGTCCGGGAAAACCTCCAAACGAACGATTTGTGAATGTGAGTGTACGACCCCACCGAGCCGGCGTCAGATCGGCGACGGCGCCCCACTGGTCTGGCTCTGGCAGCCTCGGTGCTGGACCGGCGCGGAAGTCCGGCGGGCGGAGCTCCAGGGCACGACCATGCGCTACACCGTGGTGCCACTCGGCGGAACGGGCGACGTGCTGGTGATTCCGAAAGCGGCCACGGATCTGAAGGCCAGCCGAGACGAATTCTTCCGTGTCATGACCACTCCCGGATTGTTCCCATGACACACTCCCTGCTTAGCTCACTTCGGTTTTCATTGCCGCGAGCGGCGCTTGATCCTGCTTGATTCCGGGCCAGGGCACATTCACTTTTGGCGCATGAGGTTTCTCAAGAAGCTTGCCTACTGCCTGGCCGGACCGGGCCGGCAGTACGCGGTCAAGAAACGAAATGAAGAGTGACCAAGCCGGTGCGATGGCGAGGGTCAAGATGGTCATAATGTCGGAAAAAACAACTCACGCATCCAATCGTCCCTTCACGATCAAACGAACGACTAAACCGGCCCCTAATAAGGCGAGCCCTGCTATGATCGTTCGATTGGGGAGCGATGCGGCCATCATGAGACAGGCGGCAAGACCCAGCCACGGAACCCAGTTGGGATAAAGCTTGTGCTCACGCGGCATTCGAAGCGCAGCGATGTTCGTGATGGTGTAATAGAGAAGGATCGTGAAAGCAGCGGCTGCCACCACTGTTTCGAGGGTGCCGAGCATGGCCAGCACAATGATCACGCCACTCGTTAAGAGGATGCCCCAGTCAGGCACGCCTCGGCTTGGGTTGATGTGCTCAAGAAAGCGCGGCAAATCCCGGCGACGTGCCATGGCCAGCATCATGCGACTGATCCCAAGAATCTGGCTTAGAAGAACTCCCACCATGGCGGTTGCCGCGCCGATGCTGACCAGTATCCCCGCTCCCTTCCAGGGAAACACCTCAGCAGCGGTCCGCAAGGGCGACGCAGTTTCCGCCATGGCGGCCGATCCAATTGCGCCCACGGCAACAAAAGCAACGGCAAAGTAAAGGACGAACGACAGGACGAGAGTCGCGATAATCGCGCGCGGAATGGTCACTTTGGGATCATGCACTTCCTCTCCGAGTGTGGCCAATCGCGCATACCCCGTGTAGGCGAAGAAAAGAAGCGCTGCGGATTGGCCAATCCCCGGAAGTCCATATGGTGCGAAAGGCTCTAAATTGGACCGGTTAAATGCCGGCAATCCCGAAACGACGAAAGCCACCAACGTCGTCAGGGTGATAGCAACCACCAGCAAGTTTAACGCGCCCGTCTTTTTGATCCCGGCGATGTTGGCGAGTGCAAGCAGCGCAGCGGCTGTGACGGCGATTTCGCGCGTTGGCGCGCCGGGGATTAGCGCGGCCACATAACTGCCGAAACCAAGTGCCACGACGCCACCTGCTGCAAGCTTGCTCGCCAGGAACATCCAGCCTGCGCTGAAGCCAAGCCACGGATGCAAAACGCGATAACCGTACTCGTACGTTCCCCCGGATTGCGGGTAAAGTGCAGCCAATTGCGCGGAGCTCAATCCGTTGCACGCGGCAGCCATGCCCGCGACCAGCAGGCCAATCAAAAATGCCGGCCCGGCAATCCCGGCCGCCACCCCCGTAACCACGAAAATGCCGGCGCCGATCACCGCTCCCAACCCGATTCCCACAGCGTCGGCGAGCCGGAGATCGCGGCGCAATTCGCCCGCTACCGCCTGTGACAATTGTTTGCCCTCAGACATTTTCGATCTTCTTGCTTTGCCCCGCCAGTTGAGCGTCCAACGACAGGACCCCGCCACCCACGATGAGGAGAAATGTGGACCCGAGCAGCATGCAATAGTCGTTGCGGGAGGCATGGGCCATTTTCCAAAAGCCTTCTTCCATCAGGATCGGCGCCTTGGTCGTCCAAATGGCGACAGCCCTGATGACCAGGAGCGGGATCACGGCAATCCGGGTAAACAATCCGGCGAGCACGAGCAATCCGCAGCCGATTTCAAATGCGCCGACGAATGGTCCGAAGAACTCCGGTGAGGGAAGACCTATCCTCTCAAATCGTCCGGCGCCAACATCCGCCGGATAAAGAAACTTTTGAATGCCTTCGGACAGAAAAACTCCACCCACCATCAGGCGGTACCACGGCGGCCGGTCCGCATGTGTCCAGAATGCGTGAAGTAATAGATGGCATGGTCTCCTCCTGGTTGTCATCGAGTGTTGAAACGTACCGGCGAAAGTCGCTCCTCCGGCGGGTGAATTTGCATGAACGGCACCTTCTCCATAGCATGACAGGTGTTGCATGCGACTGTGAAAATCTTGAATTGGGCGTCAAACGAGCCGCGGTCGCGCTTCTCAATGGCCTTCTTCATCCCGGGAGCCGCAGTGGTCAGAAAGAGGCGGGCTGATTCGGCTCGTTTCGGGCGCCGCTCGATTCCTAATTCCAGAGCCAGCCGGATTTTGTCCAATTGATAGGCGGCGTAATCCCAATTGCCATCCTGCCCCGCCCAATAGAGTTCCGTGTAACGGTAACCGGTTTCCACCATTGCCACATCCAAACCCGGAGATGCTTGCGCAAGAGTTGAATTCTCTCCTGGTCGGAGCCGCTCGTCCAATCATCCGGCATGGCGCTCGCAACCCCCTTTGACGCCTCATCCTGAGCGTGGACCGCTCCCCGAAACGTCACGACAGCGAAAAGTAATGCTCCGCTTGCCACCAACCCGGCCAGCAAACCGCAGATCCTGGAGCCACGCGCGATTTTTACGAATTCTTGCATAGATCGATTCCTTTGGTTCATTCTTCGGTGAGTTCCTGGAACAGTTCCCTCAGCTTCGCCTTGGCTGCGGCCAACCCGCGCTTCCCCGCCGCGGTCGCCCTATATTCCCGCCAAAAGCGCCGACCGTCGCGTTTCCGGGTGGACCGCAAAAAACCTCGCGTTTCCAGTGAATGAAGCATCGGATATAGCGTTCCAGGACTGATTTCATATCCGTGCCTGGCCAGTTCCTCAATCATCCATCCACCCACCACGGGTTCTTTGGCCGCATGGTGCAGGACATGCAGCCGAACAAATCCGGACAGCAGATCGTGGTGATCCCGGGAACTGGATTGCAGACCCTTCGACATTAACGCTTTTCGTTATCGAAAATCGTTTTCCGAGTCAATGTCCTTCCACGGCGATTCGATTGGCGTGGTGGCTGTCGCCGGGGGGAGTTCGCACAGCCTCGCCTTGAAACGCCGGCTTTTCGAGCGAATTTACGGCATTCCGTTTCCCACCAGCACATAGTCTTGCCATGAACTCCGCCGGCGGCCGGCCCTTGTACGCTAACGGCGAGAAAGATGGGGCACCGTGGGATCGGCCCCTGTGAATTTTATGGCAGGACGTTTGTAGAGGGTACCGGCGGTCGCGATGTACAGGGTCTTTCGGTCAGGTCCGCCGAGGGTGACGTAATTGATTCGCTGGTCGGTGATCCGCCGCCGTGAGGATATCAGCCATGCCACGCAGCGCACGGTCTATGACGAAACCGAGGTCTATACGTTCGCCGACGTCTCCCAGAACACCGGGCGAGTTTCTCTGAAGACCCCGAGAGATGGGCTCTGGATGGTGCTGATCCAGGCCCGTTAACATCGTGACCTACGGGAACTGCGCTTGCGCATGTGTGGCCTCGCCCTGGTTCGCCCTGGTGATGTTGGCGTTTCTGATTGATCCAGCGCTTCAGATCCTTATTCTGGGCTTCACCGTGAAGAATGGAATTCGTACCAGTTCATTTGGCCGGTGTTGAGTATCCTGAACCGACGACGCGAACCGAGGCACGCGCCATGAAGCAACTCATCGTGCTCAGCATGAGCCTCCTGTCCTTCGCCGCAACCGCCGTCGCCGAGGTGGGGGACTTTTCGATTCCCGCGGTGAATCCGCTGAACGTGGCCCAACTCGAGGCGTTGCGCGAACTGGTGGAGGTGGATCCGGAAGCCGGCGCCATCGCCCAGGAGATCAAGCAGCAGGCATTGCCGCTGCTCGACGCCCAGCCGCAGCCGCTGGAGGTGATTCACTACGAAGGGCTGGTCCACACCGACCCTCGCCGGATCGCCACGGTCGCAAAGCTGAAGCAGATGAGCGACGTCGCCTGGTTGGTCCGCTACTGGCAGGTATCCGCCGACGAGCGCGCGGCCTCGACGCTGAGGCGTTTCATTCTCGCCTGGACCGGCGCCTACAAGCTCACCGGCAACGACGTGAATGAGAACAAGTTCCGCCCACTGCTGGTCGCGTATCACGCGCTCCGCGACGGCTTCGACCCGGAGCAGCGGAAGCAGATCGACGCCTGGGTCGAACGGCTCGGCGAACTGCACGCCGAAGCGGTGCAGACCTCGCGGCATTTCACCAACCGCTACGGAAAGCACATCCGATTGACTGCCTTGGCGGGCATGATTCTCGATCGGCAGGAGTGGGTTGATCTTGCACACCAGGGCGTCAAGCGGTTCGTCACCGAGAGCCTGCGCCCGGACGGCAGCAGCCATGACTTCGAATACCGCGACACGCTGACCTATCACACCAGCGCCCTGCGACCGCCGATCGAGCTGGCAATGATCACGGATGACAAAGGCCGCGAACTCTACACATGGGAGTCGCCTGAGGGCGGGTCGCTGAAAAAGTCCGTCGACTTCGTCGTGCCCTACGCCATGGGCGAGAAGACGCACAAGGAATGGGTCAACTCGAAGGTTGACCTCGACCGCCGCCGCGCCGAAGCGGGGCTGGAGAAGTATCAGCCCGGCCGGGTGTTCGATCCCAAGTACGCGCTACGTGTGATGGAGGAAGCCAGCTTCTTCGACCCGCCTCTGATCAAGGCCGTCCATCACCTGCACGACAGCGACGCGAAGCGCTTCCCGACCTGGCAAACTCTCGTCAACGCCGCCGCCCACCGCGCCGCCAGGGAAGGCAGCCGTCCGGAAAGAAGGCCCGAAAGCAGTGATGAATAAACGGATCCTTGTGTCTCCCATGACCTGCGTCGTGACCGCTACGGATGCAGACTGTCACGATTGACATGAAGGCGGATCGACAGACGATTGTGGCGAATGGCATAAATCTGGAGGGCTTCCATCGCCGTGGTGGTGAAACCGTGCTGCCGCCAAGATTCGAGGCAATGCTGGATGGCCTGGCCGACGATCTCGTGCGGGTCGGTATGCCTCTCTCCGAATGGGAACCAGAAAACGATAACGACCGGGCAGACCAAATCCATTGGGGTGGCTTCCGTGATACGGGCCCGGTAACGAACTCATTCGTTCGGTTGCAGACGCTCCAGGATAACGGTGTGGCTCGCGGTTCGAGGAACGTCTCCAAGCCGACAAGAGACTGCGCAGAGTGACCGAGCAAGTCCGGGAAAACCTCCAAACGAACGATTTGTGAATGTGAGTGTACGACCCCACCAGATCTCTGCCGCTATGGGGGTGTAATCACCGCGCGGAAGAAGCTCGAATGGTTCGTTGGAGGGGGCAGCGAGAAGAAGGCTCCGTTGGCGCCGATTTCAGGCAGGTTCGGCAGCGTCACCCACTGGACAAGATTGAACGACGACTGGAGTCGCAGCGGGATTTCGCCGGCTAGATATCGGGCGAGGTTGGCTTGCGGATCGACGAACAGTCCGAATTGGCCGGCGTCGAGCGTGGTGCCAGCGATGCGGGGGCGCGTGGCAAACTTCGTCGCTGGATTCGGCCGACCAAGGATGGCGATCCCTTTGATGGCGGCGTTCTCCGGCGGGTTGCCAGGGCCGCGGTCGAGCACTGCAATATCGAGGAGGCCGTCGGTCACTTGCACGGTGAAGGGGACCTGCGTGGCGGTGTAGAGCCGGCCGAGTCCGTCACCGTTCGGGGGAAGCGCGGCGTCGGCCTGGTTGTAGGCGCTGACGCGCTGGCCTTCGACTTCAATGTCGAAGATGCGCGCGCAGGTCGAACAGCCGCTGCCGCCGAGCGCGGGACTCGCAGCAGGCGGGTGGTTCTCCGAGAAGTAGAGGAGCACGCTGTACCAGCCGTTGGGCACGGCGACCTGGTAGCGGATGTGGCCATTGAACCAGCGTTCACTGTTGAGCATCGCATCGGGCAGGAAACGATCGCCGGTCAGCGTGTTGGTGATGGGGCCGATGCCGGTAAATACGGTGAGCTGCGCGCCGCTCGAGCTGGTAGCGAGGAATGGCGCGTCGGGCAGCCACTGGCGACCGAGCGCATCCGTGTATTCGTTCGTCTCGCCGCAGTCGATGTAGAAGGCGGTGCCCAGGTCGAGGTCCACGCTGGCGAAGAACTGGTTGAACAAATTGCTGTGGACGAATCCGAGGTTGGCCAGATTGCTGTGGACGTTTTGCAGCCGTTGCAACATGGGCACAAGGCTGCCGGCGTCTGCGCCCGCCTGCTGAAGCGTGGCATGCAGGCCCATCAGATGGGCGAGGACGTTGGAATGACTAAGCTCGCTGGTCTGGCCGCTGGCGATGAGGTTCGCGACGAAGTTCGAGTGGAAGATGCTTTGAAACGCGAATGGCTGCGAGTCGCCGGCCCGGAAGAAGCGCTCGGTCGTTGGCAGCACCGTCTTTAGGCCGCGGCCCAGGGTCAGTCGAACCCGGTCCACCCGGGTGCTGTGGCTCAACGAACTGAAGGTGAGCGCGTCGGTGAAACCGTCGAGGTTGAAATCGTTCTTACTAATGCAGCAGTTGGTGCTGTCGCACCTCGATTTGGCGATGGCGTTGGCGCCCCAAGTGCGAAACGTTTCCGCAATCGACGCGGTGTTGCTGTGGCCCAGAAAATAGGTCACTCGTCCGCGCAGGCCCTCGGTGCTGCTTTCATCCCGCGTGGCGATGGCGATGTCGCCGCGACCGTCGCCGTTCAGGTCGCCGACGGGGCCGACGTCGGCGCCGGTGTGGATGCCGCCGGTCTCGCCGAACTTCAGCCAGGCCGCTGTGGGAATCAGTCCGCCTGCGGAGCCGCGATACAAGGCCGCGTAGCCGTTCTCGAGTGTCAGTTCGCTGCCGGACGCGAAGGGCGCGCCCACGAGCACGTCGGAGAAGCCGTCGCCATCCACGTCGGCCGTGCCGGCGACCGCGAAGCCGAATTGCGCGTTGAAGCCGAAGCCTTCCAGCCGGACGAACGTATTGGAGTGCAGACCGGTGGGTGAACCATAGTAGAGGTAACAGGCGCCCTGGTCTTGCGCGGTGCGCGTGTAGCGCGGCGCGCCGACCAGCACGTCGGTGTAGCCGTCGCGGTTCACGTCGCTGGCCGTGGAGACGGAGTAGCCGAACCAGTGTGAACCGCCGATGGCCGTCTCAGGAATCAGGACCTGGCTCGGTGGCGTGTTGGAATGAATTCCCGGCGAACCGAAATAGACGAACACGCGGCCCAATCGCCCCGCCACCGAATTCGAGTGGAACGGCGCGCCGACCACGACATCGCTGATGCCGTCGCCATTGACGTCGCCGGCCGCGACGGAGAAGCCGAACTGCGCGTTGGAGTGAGTGCCGGACGAGATGGTCCAGAGGGCGTTGCTGTGGGCGAAGCTTCCGCCGGCCCGGAGTTGCGCGCCGGAGAAGCCAAAGACAGTGCCGGCGTTCGAATGCACACCCCCCACGGCGTTTGAATGCACGAATGTCGGCGCACCGACGAGCATGTCGCCAATGCCGTCGCCGTCGAAATCGCGAGGGGCGACGAGACTCAAATTCGGCCCAAGCGCGTTGCTGTGGACCAGCGGTATCGACACAGTGGCGAACGGCGCAGGCGCAAAGCCGTTCCGCCCGCCGAGGAAGATGTGGGCCACGGCGTTGGAATGTCGCAGGCCAAGCGCGAAATCCTGAAAGCCGTCGCCGTCCACGTCATCGAGCAGCGCGGCGCCGCCGCCGTAGATTTGCTGCGGGTCCACGGGACTCAAGGTCGCTTCGCCCGAGATGCCTTCCACGAGCAAGCCCGGGGTGCCGAACGGGTTGATGCTGTCGCGATGCGGGGTGCGGTTGTTAATCCGGTTCGTGCAGTTGAGCAGGTATTGCCGGCTCAGTTGCGTGGCGGCGGCGGAGAGCACGGCGTTGCTGTGCACGGCGACGCGCGTGCCGGTCACCGTGGCGGAGAAGATGTCGTTGTGGCTGTGCACCACATTGCTGTGGCCCGAATTAAAAACGACGCTGGAGATTCGCCCCGGATCGCTTCGGTCGCCGCCCACCGCACCGCCTTCGTCCGGATCGCCGTCCGCTTCATCGGCCTCGAAACCGCCCAGCCAGAACTTCACGGACCGGTTGAAGGTGAGCACGTCGGGTCCCAGGCGTCGATCAGGATCGAGCGACAGCGGCGCGCGCTGCAACACGGGATCGGCGCTGCCGGTCTGCCACGCTGGACTGAAAGGGATGGTGCCGTGCGTGTTGTTCACGCCGTCGCGGACGCGCGTCCAGGATTGATCCGCCCCGGGCAGCATCATCCATAAAACCCAGTCGCCATCGGAGCCGGGGAAGCGCGACTTCGAGTCGAGGTCGTCATAGACATCCAGCTTGTCGAGGGAGACGCGCCACTGCTCCAGGCCCCAGTTGTCGGCCTTGGGATAAACCCACGCCGCTTCGATGCGCCGCGAGTAATTGCTGTGTGAATGACCGTTCAGGTCGAGATGCACGCGCAGATACTCGTAGGTCACGCCGTTCACGGTCTCCGTCATGCGGGTGTAAGTCGGGTCCGGACCGGGGCTGCCATAGGGATTCGAGATGCTCACATAGAGCGGCGCGCGCGGCTTCTCGATGCCCACTTCGGCAAAGACCTGGCCGGGGTTCTTCGGCAGGCAAATGTTAAAGTCGTAGGCCCGCTGAATCGGCGACGACACAATGGCGTGGTGGCAGGTGCAGGACTGCGATGATGCCAGACCTGCTGCCGCGCGAATGGCGCCGCCAGCGTCGGAGTTGAACCACAAATCGCTGACGACGCCGGGCACGAAAAGGTTGTTTCCCGCCGCGGAAACGACCGTGTTCGAGTGAAGGTCGAACGTGAACGTGGCGCTGTCCGGGATGCGCACCGGCCGGTTGCGATGCACGGCCCAGCCGACCGCCGGATGAATCGCCGTCTCGAACCGCGCGTTCCCGCCCTCGATCACCCAGAAGCCCCACAACGAAATGCGGTCTCCCTCCACCGGGCAGAAACGATCCGGGACGGTGTCGTACTGCGCCTCGCAGGTAAGCAGATGCGCCCCGTCCCCAGCCCTCACTGAGTTTGGGATGGGAGGAGGGATGGGAATGGTGGGCGTCAACGAGAGCAGGTTGAAGTGACACGGGTCGGGCGAGACGGTGATGCTGACGTCGTTGATGGCGTACCAATCGCCGCCGCTCATGGCGATGTCGTGATTCAGGAGCGAGGCGCGCGTCGAAGGCCAGGCCGA
>CAZCUL010000593.1:0-6509 GCA_964501475.1 uncultured Verrucomicrobiota bacterium
CGTTCATTTCGGGGTCGCCGGCGGTCGCGCCAGACGGGACCATTTACTTTGGCGCCTGGGGCGGACGCTTCTTCGCGCTGAACAAAGACGGGACAAAGAAATGGGAATTTGCGGCGGGGGGGGACATCCTTTCTTCCCCGGCCCTGGCCCCGGATGGAACGATCTATTTTGGTTGTCACGACGGCAACCTTTACGCGCTCAATCCGGATGGATCGAGGAAGTGGGAGTTCGAGGCCGGCGAACCAATCGCCGCTTCGCCGGCGCTGGCTGCGGACGGAACTCTCTATGTGGGGACTCTGGGGGCGGGATTCCTGGCGATCCATCCTGATGGGACGCGGAGATGGGTCTTCGAAATCGAGAACCCGATTTATTCATCGCCGGCTGTGAGTGCCGGGGGCGTCATCTATTTTGGCGCGGATGATTTTTATCTCTATGCGCTCAATCCCGACGGAACGCGCCGCTGGAGGTTCAAGGCGCCGCATGCGATACAATCCTCGCCGGCCATTGGCGCGGATGAGACCATTTACGTGGGTTGCAAGAATCATCATTTTTACGCGATTGACCCCGAGGGAATGGAAAAGTGGCGCGTGCCCACTGGTTTCTGGGTGCAGTCCTCACCTGCAGTCAGCGCGGATGGCGCGGTCTATTTTGGCTCGGCCGACAGGCACTTTTACGCTTTGAAAGCGCCAAAGGCGGCGAGCCATCCCTGGCCCATGTTCCGCAAAAGCAGAACTCATTCGGCCCGGGCTGCTGGCAATGCAGCGGAGACGGAATAAGTTCCCCAAAATGACCTTTCTCCAGCCATTTATTCTTTGGGGTCTGCCGCTGGTGCTGGTGCCGGTGTTGATCCATTTGTTCAACCGGCTGCGGCACCGCTCCATGCCGTGGGCGGCAATGATGTTTCTGCGATCGGCCACGCGGAAATCGACCCGCTATGCGCGCCTGCGTCAGTTTCTGGTGTTGCTCTTTCGTGTTTTGGCGGTGCTGGTTTTGGTTCTTGCGCTGAGCCGCCCCCTGGCGGGCGGCTGGGTGGGATGGGCTTTTGCATCGGCGCCGGACGTCGTCGTCATTCTCCTGGACCGCTCGGCCAGCATGGAAACGAAGGATCCGGCCAGTCAATCGACCAAACGGGAAACCGCCATCGGATTGCTTGGGGAAGCGGCGCGGCGCCTGGAGGAAAGCAGCCGGTTCGTGCTTTTGGAAAATGCCTTTCGCGCCCCGCAGGAAATCGGCAGCGCGGCCGCTTTGGCCGAGCTGCCTCTTGTGGCAGCGACCGACACGGCGGCGGATTTTCCGGAAATGCTGCAAGCGGCGCTCGACTGGTTCAACCAGACGCGGCCCGGCACGGCTGAAATCTGGATCGCCTCCGACCTGCAACGGAGCAACTGGCAACCCGAGAGCGAACGTTGGCCGGCGCTTTCTTCGGGATTGGCCGCGTTGCCCCAGGGGGTGCGCGTGCGTCTGCTGGCTTTGAACAAGGAGCCCGCCGCCAACACCTCGGTCTCCGTGCCCGAGGCCGACCGCCAGGGGAGCGGGGCGCAATATGAATTGAACCTGACGGTGGACGTGGAACGGAGCTCGCCCGGGATTACAACGCTGCCGCTGCTGGTGAACCTGAACGAGGCGCGCAGCCAGGTCGAGTTGAAGATGGAATCCCAGTCGTTCCGTTACCGGCACCGAACGCCCCTGGGCAATGACGATTCGGGCGGCTGGGGATATGTCGAACTTCCCGCGGACGCGAACCCGGCTGATAACCGGAGCTACTTTGTTTACGGGACGGTTCCTGCGCTGCGGGCGGCCGTGATCGGCCAGGACGAAGTCAGCCGCCAGATTTTGCAGGCTGCCATTGCGCCGAACCCCGCAAACACGAACCAGATTTGCGAAGTCATCGGCGCCGAACAGCTCGAGACGACAAATTGGGATCGCTACGCTCTGGTGGTTTGGCAGGCGCCGTTGCCGACAGGCGAATTGGCCGACCGGCTCCAGGCATTTGTGGAAGGCGGAGGGGTGATTGTTTTCTTTCCGCCTGGTGAACCGGGCGGTACTCGGCGCTTTGGCGGCATTGCCTGGGGCGAAGCGCAGCAGGGCGGGACGAACGGCGCGTTTCAGGTCGTCCGCTGGGAAGAACAGGAAGGGCCGCTGGCCAAAACCGACGAGGGATTCAGCCTGCCCGTGTCCGATCTGGAAGTGAAGCAGCGGCAACTGATATCGGGTGAACTGACTTCGCTGGCGTCGTTTGGCGACGAGGCGGTATTTCTTGGGCGGCGGGTGATGGCGGAGGGCCAAGTCGTTGTTTGTTCGACCCTGGCGAACGCCGAATGGTCCGACCTGGCGGATGGGGCGGTTCTGGTGCCGATGATGCAGCGCCTGTTGCGCGAGGGCGGACGCCGTTTCGCGGCAGCTTCGTCCCTGGCTTGCGGCGATTGGACGCCTTCCCGAGATGATGAACGGTGGGCGCCTGTCGATAGCCGCGAACCGAAAGACATCCGGACGCGGGCCGGTGTCTATCGTTCAGGCACGCGCATGGTTGCGGTCAACCGTCCGGGGCGGGAAGACGACCGTGAGATTCTGGAAGCGGCCAAAGCGACCGAGCTTTTCGGGGGGTTGCCGGTGCATTTATTCGAAGAAGAGAGCAGCCGCGCCTCCCGATTGCAGTCTGAATTGTGGCGGCTGTTTTTGTTTGGCATGGCGATTTTCCTGATTGCAGAGGGGATTTTGATTCTTCCTGAGCGCGGCGAACGCCGGGCCGGGCAGGAGTTGGGCGGGGGAGCGGGCGCGGAGCCGATCGAGCGGCAGGCAGAGATGGCGGAGGTAACGAAATGAGCGGCTGGTCCTTTTCCGCATCGACCGGCGTGATTGCGCTGATTGTGATCGTGTGGGCAGCGTCCGCATGGGTGGCCTGGGCCAATTGGCATCGGCGGGGGGGGCTTGGTCCGGCGGCGATGGAGGGGCTGCGCTTTGTGGTGATGACGCTGATTGCTTTCACCTTGCTGAAGCCGGAATTCGTCCGGCGGCAGCTGCAAACGGAGGAGCCGGAAATCGTGGTGCTGAGCGACGCCTCGCGCAGTATGGAGACGCGCGACGTGGTGTTGGACGATGCGCGGGTCAGTTCCCGTGAAGATTGGTGGCAAAGCGCGAACGATACAAATCTGTGGCGGCCCCTTCAGGCGCACGGGCGGGTTGTTTTCGAGAATTTCGCCGCCGCCGGCCCGGCTACGACCAATTCACCGGCTGAAAGCGACGATGGGACGGACATTGGTCAGGCTTTGGAAAATGTCCTGCAACGGCCGAGGAATCTGAAAGCGATTCTGCTCCTCTCGGACGGCGATTGGAACGCGGGCGGATCGCCCTTGAGCGCGGCCATCCAGGCGCGGAGCCGGAAGGTCCCGGTATATACAGTGGGAGTGGGCAGCGAGACGAGATTGCCGGACCTGGTGCTGCAACCAGCCGCCGTCCCTTCCTACGGGTTGCTGGGCGAACAGATTTCCCTGCCCTTTAAAATCCAGAGTTATTTGCCACGCGAAGTAAAAACGGCCGTCTCCCTCATCGGGGAGGGCGGGGCGCAAGTCGTGAAAGCCGTCACTCTTCCGCCTTTTTCGCAGGTGCAGGACTCGATCATCTGGTCGCCGCGCACTTTGGGGAATTACACATTGACGCTGAAACTCCCGACCCAGCCGGAGGAATACCTCCAGGACAACAACGAGCGGACGTTCCGCATTTCGATTCGCACGGAGAAGCTGCGGGTGCTGGTGGTCGATTCACTTCCGCGCTGGGAATACCGGTATTTGCGCAATGCGCTCTCCCGCGATCCCGGCGTTGAGCTTTCCTGCCTGCTCTGGCACCCGGGAATGCAGCCGGGCGAGGGCGTGGATTACATCAAATCGTTTCCCGGCACCAAAGAGCAGCTCGCGCCTTACGATGTGGTTTTCCTGGGAGACGTGGGCATTGGCTCCGGCGAACTGAGTTCGCAGGACGCGGAGTTGATCAAAGGCCTGGTGGAACAGCAGGGCAGCGGACTGGTTTTCCTGCCGGGACCGCGGGGGCGGCATCTGAGCTTGCTCGGCACGCCATTGGCCGATTTGCTTCCGATCGTTTACGACGACAAGAAACCGGCGGGCATTCCCGGCTCGATTGAGTCTAATCTGATACTGACGAGTTCGGGCCGGGATCATTTCCTGACGCTGTTGGCGGCAGACGAGAACACGAATGAATCGATCTGGCGGAATCTGCCTGGTTTTTACTGGAGCGCGGCGGTGTTGAAATCGCGGCCGGGCTCGGATGTGCTGGCGGTGCATTCCACGGTGCGCAATGCCGCGGGCCGATTGCCGCTGCTGGTGACGCGTCCTTATGGGAATGGCGAAGTGCTCTTTATGGGCACGGACAGCGCCTGGCGTTGGCGGCGCGGGGTCGAGGATAAATATCATTACCGCTTTTGGGGGCAAGTGGTTCGTTGGATGGCGCACAAGCGTCATATGGCTCAGGGCGAGGGTTTGCGGCTGGCCTTCAGTCCGGAAAACCCGCGAGTGGGCGAAAGCATTTTTTTACAGGCAACTATTCTGGATTTGGCCAGTTCCACAGAGAAGGACCGCGTGACCGCCCGTGTGACATCGCCTTCGGGCAGGACGGAACGGCTGGAATTGGCGCCTGTCACCGGCGGCTGGGGTGTGTATAAAGGAAGCTTCCATCCCCAGGAAGGGGGCACGTATAAAGTCAGCGTCTCGACAGAGCGCAATGCTTTGCGGCTTGAAACGGACCTGGTGGTGCAGAAGCCGCAGCGCGAGAAGCTAGGGCAGCCGGCCAATCTGGCGGTCTTGCGCGAGATTTCGGATGTGACGAGCGGGCAGTTTGGGACTGTGAAAGATCTGGATGCATTGGTTGAGCGCATCTCGTTGTTGCCGGAAGCCGAGCCGGTGGAGGAACGGTTCCGGCTTTGGGCGAATCCGTGGTGGGGCGGGTTTATCGTGTTGCTGCTGGCGATTTATTGGACGGCACGGAAGGTCGCGGGTATGATTTAACGATTCGAGACCAGCATGAAACACGCGAAAGAGGAACATCTGCAACTGCCGGAAAACCTGCTCGAGAAGTTTCGGCAACTGGAGAAGCGGCTTTGGGCGGTGGATAGCATCATTGCCGCCTGCGGCGCTTTGAGCGGGCTGATCATTTCCTACGTTCTCTTGTTCATTTCCGACCGCTTCTGGGACACGCCTCCGGCTTTGCGCTGGCTGTTTACGCTGACGGGCGCCGGTGTCGCGGGTTATTTCATTTGGGGCTGGTTCAACTTGTGGATGTTGAACCGGCGCGATTCCCGCGAGCTCGCCAACGTCGTTCAACGCCACCACCGGCGGCTGGGCGACAGGCTGCTCGGCATTGTCGAGCTTTCGGACGAGAGGCGAAGGCCCGGCAATGTCTCTCCGGCCCTTTGCCGCGCGGCCATCAACCAGGTTTCCTCGGAAGCCAGCAAGCTGGATTTCCGCGCCGCCGTCGCCACCCGGAAGCCGAAGATTTATTTTGTTGTAGCGGTGCTTTTGATCGGGCTGGCGCTGACCCCGTGGATGTTGGTGCCGGGGGCGAGTTGGAATGCACTGGCGCGCTGGGTCTGGCCGGCCTCCCCGGTCGAGCGTTTCACTTTTGTCAGTCTTGAACAAATTCCGCCGAACATGATCGTGCCTCACGGCGAGCCGTTCGAAATCTCCTGTTCGGTAGGCGTTCATTCCTTCTGGAAGCCCGCCAGTGCCAGCGCGCAGTATGAAGACCAGCCGGCCATCAAAGCGCCCGTGGCCGGAAACCAGGTGCTCTTTCGCATTCCGGGCCAGACGAAGTCCGGCCAATTGACCCTGCGCGTTGGCGATGTGCGCCGCCAGATTCAGATCGAGCCCACTTTCCGTCCGGCGTTGAAAGAGCTGGCCGCGGAGATATCATTTCCCCCCTATCTCCAATACCCGCCAGCCCTCGAGCCCGTTCGCAACGCGAGCCTGATTTTCCTGGAAGGCAGCCAGGCCACATTCAAAGGCACCGTGACTCGCAGCCTCGAGACGGGCCGGGTGAATTTGTTTGGCCAGGACCAGGAGAAATCCGGGGCGGAGAAACTGATGGTTTCGTCGGAGCAATTCCGCAGCCCGCGCCTGCTCCTGGACGGTGTGACGAAAGCCGCTTTCACCTGGCGCGACGTTCTGGGGCTGCAAAACGCTTCGCCCTGGGAATTGGCGCTGCAATCTAAACCGGACACGGCGCCGATGGCCGATTGTCCCGAGCAGCCGAGCGTGGTGGCCATTCTGCAAGACGAGGTCCTCGAGATCAAAACGACCGCCGAGGACGATTACGGGCTGCAGGAACTGGGAGTGGTCTGGGAATGTTACAAGCGCCAGGAGACGAACCTGGTTTCGCGGGCGGACGTCAAAGTGGCCGATGGCGCTCCGCAGGCGCAGAACCTGGACGGTCTTTACCGTTTCTCGCCCGCTTTGCTGAATCTTCCTGAATCGACCGTCGTGACCTTATGGGCCGTGACGCGC
>CAZCUL010000594.1:0-7844 GCA_964501475.1 uncultured Verrucomicrobiota bacterium
TTGCAATTGATGAAGTGAAAGAGGCCGCCGTGGCCGTAATCAACGATGACAGCACAGACGTGGGATATGTGCATTTTGGAGTCGTGCATGTTGTGCGGGTGACCAATGAGGCAATCGCCGGCCGCCGCAGCGGGATCGTAAATCCCGAGTTTATCTCCATGACCAAGGCAATGAAAGATGCCTCGGGTTACGAATCATGGTCCCGCCTTTGCCTGGAGCATCTGGATTCACTGCTGGCCAAAGCCGCGGCTTCGGGTGTCACGGCGCCCGAACGGGTCATGGACCGATAATTCCGGCAGGCACGGCGGCTGGCCTCTGGAGCGAACTAAATCGGCTCGCCGGAGTTTTGGGTCAGCGCGCGGTAGCGATTCACCAGGTCCAGCGTAACCGGGCCGGGCTTGCCCTTGCCGGTGACCCGCCCGTCAATCTTCACCACCGGGATGATTTCCGCGCCGGTGCCGGTCAGGAAGCATTCGTCGGCATTGAACAGATCGTAGCGGCTCAGGTTTGGCTCCGAAACCCGCATCCCGGCGTCTCGCGCCAGATCAATCACCGTCGCCCGAGTGATGCCGTAGAGGGCGCCGGCCGAAAGCGGCGGGGTCAAAAGCTCGCCCTTCCTGACAATAAAAATATTGTCGCCCGTCCCTTCCGAAACGTAGCCCTCCGCATTGAGCATGATGGCTTCTTCCACACCGGCAATGTTCGCCTCGATCTTGGCCAGAATGTTGTTCAGGTAATTCAGCGATTTGATCGCCGGATTGACCGCGCTGTGCAAATTCCGGGTGGTGGCGACGGTCACAATGTCGAGGCCGCACTCGTAAAATTCCTTCGGGTAAAGCTCGATCTTGTCCGCAATGATGATCACCGATGGGTTCTTGCACCGGGCGGGATTAAGCCCCAAACCACCCACGCCGCGCGTCACCAGCAGGCGAACATATCCATCGCGAATGCCATTTTCGCGGCAGGTAGCCACCACCGCCTTTAGCACCTCATCGGGGGAAAGAGGAATCTGGAGCAGGATCGCCTTGGCCGAGCAAAACAAGCGGTCGATGTGCTCGTTGAGTTTGAAGACCCGCCCGTTGTAAGCGCGGATGCCTTCAAAGACTCCATCCCCATAGAGCAATCCGTGATCGAACACCGACACCTTGGCGTCCCCCTCGTCGTAATACTTGCCGTCGATGTAGATCTTCATGCTCTTCATGCGCGAAATGTCTCAGGCTAGTGAAACGAAGCGCTCCATGCAATAAGCGAGTTTTGGATTTTAATCCGGAAATATCCGGAAAAGCAGAGAGGGAACGGAGCGCGGCTCTGTCCGCGCTCCGATTTGGTTGCGGCCCTGTCCTGTATCGCGAGTCGCCGGTCGGATTGTCAATCTGCCAGCGCGACTGCCGCGACTGCCTTCCAGTGCGGGCGGCTTTTGAGCTACTCCGCAGACGTTCGAGCCGCGGTAATGCCGTCTCCTTGAATGGCCGAATAGACGCCGCTTGGCTTCAACCCCAACCACGGGTCCGAACCGGGCGTCAGGAACAATTCCGCATAAACGCGCTCATTCAGCGCAGACACATTTCGCGTTTGCTGGCGCCCCGCCGCGAACCATTCATGGACTCGCGCGTGCAGGATGTACTCGTTGCGCACGGTGTCCTGGGCCATCGAACCTTCAAACTCCCGGACTGCCCGCACGAGCGGGTCTTCCACAGCAGTCTTTGATATCGCACGGCGCCCGGCCTCCATTGCGTCCGGCATCTTCCGCGCCATCAACCGGCGGCTCCCGGCATCCAAACGCGAATCTTCGGCATGAAGCGCCCCGATTCTCTGCCAGGTGGCGTCGTCGATTTTTTCCGCAGCCTCCCCGGTTCGCGCGATTGTATTCGGTTCGAGCCGCGCCAATACCGGCATCTCGATTCTGCCTTTGCCTACGGCTAGTCTGGCCGCTTGCCCGGCATTGGGATTCTCGTGGATCGCGGCGCGAACGACCGGCTGGTTAAACGCAGCGGTCGGGGGCGATCCCGCGGCGGCGAGATCCTTCCTCAGCTCCTCGGAGAGAGCGGCAACGCGCCCTGCATGATACGCGCGCAAAAACGCCTCGCGCTCGGTCTCTGGCAGCGCCGTAAATTGCCGCGCCGTTTCCCCGGCAGAAGCCAATGCCCGCAGAAAGGCCTTTGGCCCGTAAAGCCCCGGCAACGCATCGATTGGCCGGCCGCTGGCATCCAGGACGTAATGGATGCTATTGCCGGTAATGGTGCGCTCCAACTTGCGGCCGTCGCCAAAATCAATGGTGATCCGCGGCACGGGCCGAACGGATTCCCAATGCAAAATGAACCGCTCGCGCAGAAACTTCGAAACTTCCGCGTTCGCATAAAGCGCGGTTCGGAAAAATCGGCTGTTGGCGCAGCTCAGTTCCTCATCCAATCGTCCGAGCAATCGCAGCGAAAGAATCGGCTTGCCTGCTCTCACGGCCCCCTCTTTCGCCTGGTCCAGGCTGGTAAACCAATAAAGGCGCGAGGCGGCGCAGTCACGCTGCTGGCCGATCTGGTCCAGCGCACGATAAAGACGCTCGCGTTGCCTCAATTCCTCCGTGGTCATGGGCTGCATCCGGGACGGATTTTTGCTCTCAAGCAAATGGCCGTGCAGAGCAAAGATGGCATCCAGACCAGGCGGACCGAGTCTGCGCAATTCCGCAATCGCCTGCGCCGCCCTCTCCGCGTCCTCGGAAAGGGCTTCTCCTGCGAGCCGGACCATTTCCAGCCGGGAATAGTCGCCACAAGCCCTGGCGGTGGCGGGCGCAAGAACCCAGGACGCCAGGAGGAGAGACATTGAAGTGGCAATACGAGCAAACCAGTTAAGTTGAGCGAAGTTTGTTTTCATGCTCCGAGCTTTCCACGAATCCTCCGGAGTGTGGGTAAGCTCTCTGTAAATTGAATATCATCACCGGCACGCCTTTGCACTGGCCAGGAGATGGGAGCGCGGCCGAACGGATTTGTCGGGGCGCGGCTGTCCCCGCAGTGTTCGCGAACGCAAAAGGCGCGGGGAGTCCGAAGTGCAGCCATGCTCGCGCGCTGCGGCTGGGGCCAGCCGCGCTCCTTTGGTTGGGGCTTCGCCGCGTCACGCGCCTGCTCTGCTTCAGGCCAGGCCGCGAACGACCGCTTCGATGATTCGGATGCCTTCCTCCGCTTCGTCCCGGCGCAGGTTGAGCGGCGGCAATATCCGCAAAACCTGGTTGCCCGCCGGGATCAGCAACACTCCCGCCTGATGAAGTTGATTGGCGAATTGGGCTGATGGCGACTTGTCGCTGTTGGCAAAAGCAGTGATGCCCGCGGCCAATTCAATCCCAAGGATCAGGCCCAAACCGCGAACTGACTTGATCACGGAAGGGCAGGCACGCGCCATTCGCTCCAACTCCGTTTTGAGCTGGTCGCCCACAGTGCGCGCGTTGTCCGCCAGCTTGTCGCGCTCGATCACTTCGAAAATCTTCAGCGCCACCGCGCATCCCAGCGGATTGCCGCCAAAGGTCGTTCCATGCGCGCCGGCGCTCAAGAGATCGGCGAATCGATCCCGCACCCAGAACGCGCCCAGCGGAAAACCGCCACCGAGTGACTTCGCCATCGCCAGACCGTCTGGCAGGAATTCCTTTCTCCCGGCTTCATTTTCCAGGACCCGCTGGAAACTCTGAAAGCGGCCGGTTCGAAAATGACCGCATTGCACGCCGTCCATTAAGAGTAGCAGTTTCTTCTCGTCGCAGAACCGGCGCAGACCGAGCAGATACTCCGCTGTCACCGGGGTGACGCCGCCTTCGCCCTGCACCCCTTCCACCAGGACAGCGACCGTTGCTGGCGATAACGCCGCGCGAACCGCATCGAGATCATTGAACGGCACATGGCGGAAGCCGGGCACCGCGGGGCCGAATCCTTTCTTGATCTTTTCCTGTCCGGTAGCGGCGATACCGGCAAGCGTCCGGCCATGAAACGAATTGAGCGCGGTCAGAATCTCGAAACGCCCCTCGTCATGGCCGAATCGGCGCGCCAGCTTGAAGAGGCCTTCGTTGGCTTCGGCGCCGCTGTTGCAGAAGAAAACCTTGCCCGGACCAAGGTTCTTCACGATCCGCTCGGCCAGCCGCCCCTGCGGTTCGTGATAGTAGAGATTGGAAATGTGGAGGAGCTTCTGGGACTGCTCGACCAGCGCCTGAGTGATCTCGGTATGGGCGTGGCCCAGGGAACAAACGGCGATCCCGCCGCCTAAATCCAAATAGCGCCGCCCCGCCACATCCCAAACATAGCTTCCGGAACCGCGCGTGAAAGCGAGGTCGAAGCGTCCATAACTCGGGACCACGTGCTTTTGAAACAGCTCGCGGATGGTCTCGAACTGGTTTCGGACAATCGGCGGAGGCGGCGGAACGATCTCTTTCATGCGCAACCGTGAGTTAGACTGAAGATGCGGGGGAAAACAAGGGCTGGCCTCGGAAAACTGATTCTCACAATCCAGCGCATTGGCTGTGCAGTGAAACAGCGCATCTCCCCCTCACTTTCCTGATTTAAAGCCCGCGGTCCGAACAATCTCGCTTGCTGAGCGACACCCGGTGTGAAGAATCAATCATCATGAAATCCGCACATCGCCGCCGCGCGTTTGCTGTCCCCTTCGTCCTTCTTGTCGCTGGACTTTTCCTTTGCCTTCTTCCGACAAGCCTCCTGGCGGCAGAGTCGAAAAAGATCGTCCTGCTCGCGGGCCCGCTCGACGATCATCCGCTGGAGACGCACGAATACGAGAAGAACGTTCTCCTCCTCAAACATTGCCTGGAGACGGCGCCCAACGCGGGCGGCATTCGTACCGAAGTCCATTTCAACGGCTGGCCAACGGACCCGGGCACGCTCGACGACGCGGATACCATCTTCCTGACCTCGGGCGGATCGGACCGCAACGAATCGGATCATCCCTTGTACGTGGGCGACCGGTTCAAGGTGTTTGAGAAGCAAATGAAACGCGGCTGCGGTGTGGTTTTTTTTCATTGGAGCACTTTTCACCCGGCGCGCCGGCACGAGCAGATTACCGAATGGGTGGGCGGCTACTTCGATTACGAGACCGGCCCGGGACCGCGCAAGTGGTATTCCGCCATCCAAACCTGGAACGCCCGCGCCATCCCAGGCCTGCCGGACCATCCGGTCTTGCGCGGCGTCAAGCCGTTTACCGTCAAGGAAGAGTTCTATTATCGCATGCGGTTTCGTCCGGAGGATTCTCGACTGGTGAAACTGGTGCTGACCCGCCCCCCGAACGAAGACCAGGACTACGCCGTCGGCTGGGCGGTGCAACGGACCAATGGCGGGCGCGGATTCGGCTTTACTGGCGGCCATTTCTACGAGAACTGGTGGAATGAAGATTATCGCAGGCTCGTCTTGAACGCGATTTTGTGGACCGCCCATGTCGAGGTCCCCGAAGGAGGCGTGGATTCGATGCTCGATGAGCGGTTTCGCACCATGCCGTCCGGCAAATCAAAGCCAAAACCGGGCGCATCCAATCCGGATACCCCAACAGACCCGGCAGCGAACAACGCCAAATCTGAAAGGAGACCTGCTGGCAAAGCGCCGCGTGCGTCTTCTGTGAGCGGAATGGGTCCGGCCGACGATCCGACCCGCCAAACCGACGCCAACTGGATCGACGACCGCTGGCAACGAACCGAAATCGGGCCGTTCCTGGGCGCGACCCTGGACACCCCCAAGGGCAGAACCTTCAAAGGCCTGGCCATTAAAGTGGGGGACGCAGGCGAAGGGACGGTCTGTTTTGATATTGATCTGCTGCGCATGAGCGCCGGGTGGACGGGGGGCTTCCTGAAGCCAACCTCGCAACGATACGGTTTGATCTCGCCGCCAGCGATCGAGGGGGCAGTGCAATTCAGCACGCGGCGAATGCCTGGTGGTGTTGCCGGGGGTTCCATTTACACCCGGAATCCAGAGGCGAATCGGGGCGGCTATCGAGGGCTTTATCGGAACGGAAAGCGCGTTCTGCTCCGCTACTCGGTCGCAGACGCAGGCGTTTTGGAATGGCCCTGGGCCGAGCGCGCGCAGGGGCAGGCGGCATTCACGCGCACCTTCGAGATTTCGCCGGTCACCAATCGTTTGCGGATTCTGCTCTGCTCGGATGCCGGCGAAGGAGGACGAATTCAGAATCAAGGGGGCCTGCAAACGGCGATCATCGGGAACGGGGACCGGGTCTATGCCGCCGCAGTCATGGGAAAAGGCGGCAGTTTGGCCATCGAGCGCGGCGCCATTTGTTTAACTGTGGCTCCGCATGCCGAATCGGTCCGAATCAAGACCCTCCAATGGACGGGGCCCGAAAGGGATTTGCCGCGCTTTGTGGCCCTGGCAAAAGGGAGCGAAGCACCGGAGGCGTTGGGGCCTTTGACCGAGGGAGGGCCGCCGCTCTGGACCGAGGAGGTTCGCACGCGCGGCTCGGTTTCCAAAAATGCCGGCCCGTTCGCCATCGATACGCTTCCGTTGCCCCACGACAATCCCTGGCGCGCCTTGATGTTCGCCAGCGGCCTCGACTTCTTTGACAATGGCGATATCGCGATGTCCACAGCGCATGGCGACGTCTGGCGCGTCAGCGGAGTGGACGCGGATTTGAGCGAGCTTCGCTGGAAGCGTTTCGCCACGGGCCTTCACCAGCCTCTTGGCCTCAAGATCGTCAGCAATCGCGTTCACGTCCTGGAACGCGACCGGATCACGGTCTTGCACGACTGGAACGGCGATGATGAGGCTGACTTTTATGAGAATTTCAACAGCGATTGCGTTTCGGCCGGCGGCGGCCACAGCTACGCCACCTGTCTCGAAACCGATCCGGAGGGAAATTTTTATTTTCTGAAATGCGCCGAGGACACGCCGCATGGCGGAACCTTGTTGCGCGTGTCGCGGGACGGGAAAGAACTCGACGTCGTTGCCACGGGCTTTCGCAATCCCAACGGTCTGGGAATTGGCCCCCATGGATTGATCACGGCTGCCGACCAGCAAGGGAATTGGGTTCCGGAAACACGACTGGACGCGATTCGCCAGGGCGGGTTTTACGGCTACACCCCCATGCACAAACGCGGCGTTCCGCCGCAGGATTATGATCCGCCTCTCTGCTGGATCCCGCGCACGGTCGATAATTCCGCCGGCGGCCAGGTTTGGGTGCCGGAAGGGCTCTGGGGGCCGCTCTCGGGCAAAATGATTCATTTGTCCTACGGCCGATGCACCATGATGCTTGTGCTGCTGGACGAGGAGAACCGCGGCTCGCAAGGCGCAGTCGTTCCTTTGCCGGGACGTTTTCTTTCCGGCGTCATGCGCGGGCGATTCAACCCGCATGACGGGAACCTTTACCTGTGCGGCCTGCGCGGCTGGCAGACCGCGGCTGTTCGGGACGGTTGTCTGCAACGCGTGCGCTCCACCGGCGCCGCCTTGTATCTCCCAATCGCCTTTTCGCTGAGGAGCAATGGAGTTCGCCTGAAGTTTACGCAGCCGCTCGACAAGGAGACTGCTGAAGACGTGGATAGCTACGGCGCCGAACAATGGAATTATCACTGGAGCAGCACCTATGGTTCGCCGGATTTCTCCGTGGCCCATCCGGGAGAGGAAGGGCGCGACGCGGTTCCCGTGAAATCGGCGCGGCTCTTGAAAGACGGCCGGACGGTTTTTCTGGAGATGCCGGAGCTGACGCGCGCCATGCAATTGGCCGTGCGTTACAATCTGGCAGCCATCGACGGCAAAAGCTTTCGGGGCAATCTTTACACGACGGTGAACCGCCTCGGAGCGGCCAATGGCGGAGAAGCGTTGCCGGAGAGTCGTCGTTGAGAAAGTGTTGACGATCGAGAAGCCGATTGG
>CAZCUL010000595.1:0-16062 GCA_964501475.1 uncultured Verrucomicrobiota bacterium
CAGCTATTTGTTGGGCTGCATGACTGCCGGTTATTATTGGGTCCGCTGGCGGACGGGCAAGGACTTGCGGCGGGAGGGAAGCGGCAGCCTCGGTGCCCGGAATGTAGGCCGGTTGACGGGCGCTTCTGGTTTCGTTCTCACCTTTCTTCTGGACTTCGGCAAAGGCGCCCTCGCCGTGGCCGCGGCCCGTTACTTGCACGAACCGGCCGTGACGCAGGCGGCGGTGCTCTGGGCGGTAGTCGCCGGACATGTTTGGCCGGTGCAGCTTCGCTTTCAGGGCGGCAAAGGGATCGCGGCGTCGCTCGGCGCCATTGCGGTTTATGACCCGTTTTTGCTCGTCTGCCTGGGCGCGTTGTTTTCACCGCTGATCGTTGTCCTGCGCAGTTTCACTTTCAGCGGTTTGGTTGCCTTTGCCTTTTTGCCATTGGTCACTTTTCTGAGCGGACTGGAGAATTGGAAAGTCGCGGCCATGTCGTTCCTGGCGCTGATCGTTCTCATCTCCCACCGGAGGAATCTTCGGGAAGAAGCGGTGCGTTTGGCAAACGAACGCCCGGTCAAACAGACGTCAGGCAGCCGGCAAAGGAAGGCCATGTTATGAGTTCCGGACCCACGCTCAGATTCAAGATCGCAACCGAACCCTGGGAATTCGAGGCGATCCACGAACTCAACTACAAGACTTTCGCGGAGGAGATTCCTCAGCACGACAAATCGGAACACCGCCGACTGGTGGACCGCTTCCATCACGAAAACACTTACGTCATCTGCCTGGACGAGCCGCAGGTGGTTGGGATGTTGGCCATCCGCGGAGAGCGCCCGTTCTCGCTCGATTTCAAGGTGCCGAACCTCGAATCGTATCTCCCGGCCGGCCGCTCGATTTGTGAGATCAGGCTCCTCTCGGTCGAGAAGGATTACCGGAACGGCCACGTCTTTCGCGGCCTCCTGGCCCTGGTCCTCGAACATGGCAAGAAAAAGGGCTACGACTTCGCCATCATCTCCGGCACCACCCGCCAGGAAAAGCTCTACCGGCACCTCGGCTTTGTGCCGTTCGGCCCGAAGGTGGGGAGCGGCGATGCGGTTTTTCAGCCCATGTACTTGACGCTCGAAGTAATCGAAGCGCGGTCCACTACGCTCTTTACACCGCCCAAATTGCCTTCCGCGGAGACGCTCCCGGTCAGCTTTCTGCCCGGTCCGGTGGACATCGCTTCGGAAGTGCGGGAGGCGTTTGACGCCAGCCCGGTATCGCACCGGGCGCGGTCGTTCCTGGCCGATTTTCAGTTGACCAAGCAGTTGCTCAGGCAGTTGACAGGGGCGCAATCGGTCGAAATTCTCCTCGGAAGCGGCAGCCTGGCGAACGACGTTGTGGCCGGGCAGGTTTCCCTGCTGGAGGAGCGCGGACTGATTCTGAGCAATGGCGAGTTCGGAGAGCGCCTGCTCGATCATGCCGCGCGATTCGGATTGGAATTCGAGAGTTTGCGGCTGCCCTGGGGTGAACCTTTTGAGCCCGGGCAGGTGCAGGCAGCAGTGGCGTCCGCGCGGCCCAAATGGTTGTGGAGCGTTCATTGTGAAACTTCCACGGGCGTGCTGAACGATCTGGACCGGCTGAAAGAAGTTTGCGCCGGGGGCGGAATCAAGTTGTGTCTGGATTGCATCAGTTCCGTCGGGACGGTGCCGGTCGATCTGAGCGGGGTTTATTTGGCCTCCTGTGTCAGCGGGAAAGGTTTGGGCGCGTTTCCGGGCCTTTCAATGGTCTTTTACAATCACGCCGTCCACTCCGCGCCGAAGGGCCTGCCGCGGTATCTGGACCTCGGGTTTTATGCGGCTCAGGCAGGCATCCCCTTCACGCATTCATCGAATCTGCTCGCCGCTCTCCAAACAGCGCTGAAACGCGTCGATTGGCAGTCGAAGTTTGAGCGGGTCACGGCCCTGTCGCGGCGGCTGCGCACACGGCTGGCGGAGATGGCCTACCGAATCGTAGCCGGTGAAGCGCATACGTCGCCGGCGGTTGTGACGGTGGCTTTGCCGGCGGAGATCAACTCGAAGACGGTAGGGTGGCAATTGCAGAAGGCCGGTTATCTGCTCAGCTACCGCAGTGATTATTTGCTCAAGCGCAACTGGATTCAGATTTGCCTGATGGGCGAGTTTTCCGAACAGCACCTGGATGCGCTGCTTGAGATTCTGCGAAACTTCAGCCCCCGGCAGCTTCAAGCGCGAACCGACCGCCGCGCCTCGCCTGCCCTCGCGGGTTAATTACGGCTTCCGGCACGCCCTTGCTTATCCAGCTTTCCATCGTTCTGCGTCAACCGACCGGCATTGGCGCTCTCCGCCTCGGGCTGGGCGGAGCCGCCCACTGCGCCCGTGGGAGGAATCCCCGCTGGACAGGACTGGAAGCCGCTTTCTCGAGAGACAATCCAACAAAGCCTAAATGGCTGAAAATAGAGGTGGAGAACGGAAGGTAATTTTCGCCATTCAGGGCTTGACGCCCTCTGGAGCGTGGCATAGAGAGACAGCAAAACAGAAAATGGAGACAACTCATGGCTGCCGAAAAAACTACTGAACAACGGGTAAAAGAGATCATCGTGGAGCAATTGGGAGTGAATGCGGACCAGGTGACTCCGGACGCCAAGTTCATTGAAGACCTGGGCGCGGATTCTCTGGACACGGTCGAACTCGTCATGGCCCTGGAAGAGGAGTTCGGCCACGAGATCCCTGATGAAGAAGCCGAAAAGCTGCAAAGCGTCGGCGATGTGACCAAATACATCGAGGAGAACATCCGGAAATAGATTTCCCAACCGGCATTTCGGGGCAGCTCCGGCTGACTTCAGCCAGACTGCCCCTTTTAGTTTTATGGCGAGTAACTGGCAAGAGCGCAGAGTCGTTATCACTGGCATCGGCGTCGTCACACCTCTGGGCAACGACGTCGAGACGCTCTGGAAAGGCCTTTTGGAAGGCCGATGCGGCATCGAGCGCATCACCCATTTCGACGCTGGTCCTTTCGACACTCAAATTGCCGGAGAAGTGAGGAACTTCGACGCGACGCCCGCTTTCCCGTCGCCGAAGGAGGCGCGGCGGACCGATCGCTTCACGCAGTTTGCCGTCTATGCCGGGCACCAGGCGCTGGTGGATTCGGGCATCGACTTGAACAAGGCCAATCGCGATGAAATCGGCGTCTTCATTGGATCCGGCATTGGCGGTCTCTGCACAACCGAAGAGCAGCACAAAGTTTTGCTGAACAAAGGCCCCGGCCGCCTTTCGCCATTCATGATCCCGATGCTGATTTTGAACATGGGCTCGGGCTTGTTCTCCATGTTCTACAAATTGCGCGGGCCAAATCTGGCAACCTGTTCCGCCTGCGCCACGGCCACGCACGCCATCGGCGAAGCCTGGCGAACGATTAAAATGGGCGACGCCGTCGTCATGTTCGCCGGAGGCTCGGAGTCCACGATTACTCCCCTTGGTATTGGCGGCTTCTGCGCCATGCGGGCCATGAGCACGCGCAATGACGAACCGCATCGCTCTTCCCGGCCGTTCGATCTCGAGCGCGATGGATTCGTCATGGGCGAAGGCGCCGGCGTGCTGGCGCTGGAGGAGCTGGAGCACGCCAAAGCTCGCGGAGCGAGAATTTACTGCGAATTGATCGGGTACGGAAATACGGCCGACGCCAACCACATCACCGCTCCTGCCCCGCACGGGGAAGGCGCGGCCCGCTGCATGCGAATGGCTTTACGCTCGGGCTCGCTCAACCCGGACGAGGTCAGTTACATCAATGCCCACGGCACTTCCACTCCCCAGGGCGACATTGCCGAAAGCCAGGCCATCAAGACGGTCTTTGGCGATCATGCCCGAAAAGTGGTGGTCAGTTCCACCAAGGGCGCCACTGGCCACATGCTCGGCGCCGCCGGCGCCGTCGAGATGGCCATCTGCGCCAAGACCATTCAATGCGACGTGGCGCCTCCCACCATCAATCTGGACAAGCCCGATCCCCAATGCGACCTCGACTACGCTCCTCATACCGCGCGCGAAATGAAGGTGAACGCGGTCATCAATAACTCATTCGGTTTCGGCGGACACAACGCGTCGATGGTGGCGCGCAAATTCCAGGGTTAACCCGAACCCAGGCCGCCGGCCCTTCCATGAAATGAAACCCGCAGACCTGGTTTACATAGGCATTAAAGGCTCCGTCCTGGCGCTGGACCGCAACTCAGGAACAATTATTTGGCGCGCCGCACTGGTCGGGTCGGATTTTGTCAATTTGGTTGGCGCCGGGAAAAACATCTTTGCTACCACGAAGGGCGAGGTCTTTTGTCTGGATTCGCAGAGTGGCGCAGTTCTGTGGCATAACCGGCTGAAGGGTTTGGGAATTGGCCTGGCCTCTCTCCTGGTCGGCGCCGCGCCGTCCGGGCAACAGGCGGCTTTGTTGGTCGCGAAACATCGGCATGACCAGCAGGCCGCCGCCGCGACCTCGGCTTCCGCTGCCTCCTGAGGGTCGGACTTGCGTTCGCCAAGGTGAACTTTCTCGCCCTGATCGAAGCCAAGCGCGAGGGCCGGCCGCTCGCCTCTGATGAAATCAAAGTCCTCGTTCGCGCCTTCGCGACGGGCAAGATCCCCGACTATCAGATGGCCGCGTGGCTGATGGCGGTCTTCTTTCGCGGCCTGGACCGCGAGGAAACCCGCGCTTTGGCCCTGGCCATGCGCGATTCGGGAGAGGTTTTGAAGTTTCCTCAGGATGCGCGTCCTTTGGTGGATAAGCACTCGACCGGCGGCGTGGGGGACAAAGTCTCTCTGCCGCTGGCTCCGCTCCTGGCCTGTCTGGGATTTCGTGTGCCAATGGTTTCCGGACGGGGCCTCGGCATCACAGGCGGCACGCTGGATAAGCTCGAGTCGATCCCCGGTTTTCGCACCGCGCTCGAGCCAGATGAAATCGTCCGCCGCGTCCAGGAGGTCGGTTGCGTGATCTGCGGCCAAACCGACCGCATGGTTCCGGCGGACAAAGCGATGTATGCTCTGCGCGACGTGACCGGGACGATTCCCTCGATCCCGCTGATCACAGCCTCGATCCTTTCCAAGAAACTGGCTGAAGGTCTGGACGCGCTCGTCCTGGACGTGAAGTTCGGCGGCGCTGCGTTCATGCAGACGCAGGACCAGGCGAGGGAACTTGCCCTGAGCCTGGTCTCTCTCGGGCGCGAATGCGGCGTCAGAACCCGGGCATTGCTCACGCGCATGGACCAGCCCTTGGGACGTTCCGTGGGAAACTGGCTCGAAGTAAAGGAAGCGCTGGCCTGTTTCGAAGTCAACGGGCCGGCCGATTTGCGCGAATTGGTCGTGGAATGTGCGGCTCAACTGCTGGTCCTGAAGGAACGCGCCCACTCGATGGAAAAGGCGCGCTTGGAAGCGCGAAGTTGCCTCGATTCCGGCCAGCCGCGCCGGCAGTGGAACCGAATGCTTTCCGCTCAAGGCGCCCACCTGGACGTCTTTCAGAGCAAGCTCGCCATCGACACCCACGCTTCCGCGGTTCGCGAGCTCAAAGCATATCGGGCCGGGATTGTCACAGCATGCGATGCCAGGGTCGTTGGTGAAGTGGTTCGCGACCTGGGCGCCGGCCGTTTGAACCGGGACACGGCAATCAATCACGATGCCGGAATCGATTGTTTGGCAAAACCCGGCGACCAGGTAGCGCCCGGATCGCTGCTTGCGCGGGTGCATGCAGGAGAGGAAGACCAGGCTCGACTGGCCTGCCAGCGGCTTGAAAAGGCATTCCAAATCGAGGACGAACCCCCTCCCTCAGGCCCGCTGATTGTCGAAATGCTGGAATAATCAGCAGCCCTCTTTCAGGTCCGTTCGCCCTTCAACCGCCGCTGGCCCAACCAGCGGAACCATCTGTAAGTGTCTGTCAATGGCCGGATTTTGCTCTGCTCGTCTTGATAAATCACCCGAATTGGGACAAATTGGATGGCGTGCCCCCCTTGAGCAAAAGCCAGGAGAAGCTCGGACTCTATCTCGAAGTGAGTGGTTTCGAGACTGAAACTCGCCCACGTCCGGAGATGCATCATGCGAAAGCCGCATTGCGTGTCCGGCAATGCTTGTCCCGCCAGACGCGACAGGCGGCGGCTCATCCAGCGATTGACCTGCCGGCGCAACCACGGCATGCCGGCCGGACGCGCCATGCGATTCCCGACAATCAGTTTCGCCGTTCCTTGATCCGCTGCCTCGATAAACCCCGGGATGTCCTCGGGCGAATGTTGTCCGTCGCCGTCCATCGTCAGGGCCCATTCAAATCCGTGATCGAGTCCCCAGGACCAGGCTTGTTGAAGGGCGGCGCCTTTGCCTCGAGGCGTGGCGTGCCGGATTACTTCCGCGCCGGCTCGCGCTGCCAGCTCTCCTGTCCGGTCGCTCGAACCATCGTCCACCACAATGACCGCCGCGATTTGTCTTCGAATGGCGGTCACGAGTCTCTCGATGGCGGCCGCTTCGTTCAGGCACGGCACCACCACAACGGTCCGGGAGGGGCATTTCATGGGCGCAGCCTAAACCGCAGCCTCGGCAAAAGAAAGCCTCGGACCTCTGCCCCGTCCGGCGATCTCAACTGCTGCGGGCTGGCTGCCTGGCCATTCTATGCGCCCGCAAATGGCGGTTGCCTCCCGCTTTGCAAATGCTTCAGCGTGAATGATCTCGGGCCGGGCTGGACCGCGATCGCTTTTCCGAAAAAGGCTTTACAGCCACTTGGCCAATCCCCAGAGTGATGCGCGTGGCAGGGACAACAGTGCAAGCAGATCGGCTCAGCGGCCGGCCGATCCCCATGGATATCGGGACGGATCAACAGGCCGCGCTCGACACCGCTATTCAGCGGTCCCAAGCCTATCTTCTCCAGGAACAAACCGCTGAAGGCTATTGGATCGGTGAACTGATCGTGGATGCAACGCTCGCAGCGGACATGATCGCGTTCCATCATTGGGACGGGAAAGTGGACCCGGTCTGGCAGCGCAAAGCGGTGAATCATATTCTTTCTCTGCAATTGCCGGAAGGGGGCTGGAATATCTACCACGGCGGTCCGGCCGAAGTGAACGCCACCATCAAAGCCTACATGGCTCTCAAGTTGGCGGGCCTGCCTGTGACCGATTCCCGGATGCTGCGCGCGCGCGAAGTGGCTTTGAACCTCGGCGGCGTGCCGCGCATGAACACCTTTTCCAAGCTTTATCTGGCCTTGCTCGGGTTTTTTCCCTGGAAATATGTCCCCACCATTCCCTGCGAAATCATTCTCATGGGGAAATGGTTTCACGTGAATTTCAATGACATGAGCTCGTGGACGCGGTCGATGCTCGTGCCGCTGGCCATCATCAATCACTTCAAGCCCACCTGCCGCCTGGACCCGCCCATCACCCTGCACGAGTTGTATCCTGAAGGATACAAAGACCGGGAACTGGCGCTGCCTTACGATCCGGACCGGCTGACCTGGCGGAACTTCTTCCTCTGCATGGATCGCTTCCTCAAGTTCATCGAAGGCGCGCGGTTGCGGCCGTTTCGAAAGCTCGCTTTGAGAAAAGCGGAGGAATGGATGTTGGAGCGGTTCGAGGGAAGCGACGGACTGGCGGCGATTCTCCCCGGGGTCCTCAATTCGATCATCGCTCTCAAAGCGCTGGGCTATCCGGATGACCATCCGCAAGTGGTCCGGGCCAGACATGAACTCAAGAAGCTCGAGCACGAAACGGAGGATAGTGTCCGCATCGAGCCTTGTTTTTCGCCGGTTTGGGACACGGCGATTGTTCTAAACGCACTGTTGGAAACAGGCATGTCCGCCAGCCATCCCGCTCTCCAAAAAGCCGGGGAATGGATTCTCGACCGGGAAGTGCGATTCCGCGGCGACTGGCACTACAAAAATCCGGCCAAAGTCGAGCCGAGCGGATGGGTTTTCGAATTCAACAATAAATGGAACCCGGACGTGGACGATACGGCCATGGTGCTTCTGGCGCTGCGGCGCGTCCGTTTAGACGATATGCGGCGCCTGCGGGAGGGTTTCTGCCGCGGTTTGGATTGGATGCTCACCTTCCAATGCAAAGACGGCGGCTGGGCTTCGTTTGATAAAGACTGCACCAAAAGCATCCTGGAAAAAGTGCCCTTTGCAGACCACAACGCCATGCTCGATCCGGAATGCGCGGATATCACGGCGCGCATTTTGGAGTTGCTCGGATACGAAGGTTTCAGCGTGGACAATGCGCAGATTCGCAAAGCGCTCCAGTTCATTCGCCACCACCAGGAGCCCGATGGTTCCTGGTACGGCCGCTGGGGAGTCAATTACATCTACGGGACCTGGCAAGTCTTGCGCGGGCTGCACGCTTTAGGGATCGACATGCACCAGGACTGGCTGCTCAAAGCCCGCGGGTGGTTCGAGAGCGTTCAACACGAGGACGGCGGCTGGGGTGAGCGCTGCAATACTTACGACGACCCGGTTTTCAAAGGAAAGGGGCCCAGCACAGCCTCTCAAACTGCCTGGGCGGTGATGGCCCTGTGCACCTTTGAAGAGCCGGATCGGCCCAGTCTGAGACGCGGAATCGATTACCTGGTGCGCATGCAAAACCCGGATGGCTCATGGACCGAAGCCGAAACCACCGGCACCGGCTTCCCGCGGGTCTTCTACCTCAAGTACGACATGTATCGAAACAGTTGGCCTTTGTTGGCCCTCGCCACCTACAGGAACCTTCTGCGCAAAGTCCGGTCCTCAGGCAACGGCCACGTCAATGGAGCGTCGCGCCAGAAGGTCGGCGCTTCGCTCCGCGCCATATCATCGCCAGCAACCGTTTCGTCTCGCCTTGCGGGCAGTTGAATAACCGGCCGTGTCTCCTTGAATCTCGCAGGAGCCGGCGTAAGGAGACTCTGACTTTCTTGCGGCAGGGAGAACCTCTTCTGGAACGACCGACAAAGCCAAAGCGGTGTCGCTCCCGCTGTGGCGGGATTGCCACCGCAGTTCAAATTGAGCCACAGCGCAGCACGGTTCATGGAGAGAGAGTTTCGACGATCTCGGAATCGCACATTCTGACCATGAACCCGGCGGTTCGGTCGGACCGCGGCTCTCCTGAGCCGCGCGCTGCGCCATCACGCAACCGCAAAGCGGTGCCAGAAGGTAGCCGGAGGTCGCAGCGTAGCGGAGACCTCCGGAAAGCGTTGGCAAAAAAGGCATGCACCCCAGCGGGGTGCCAGAGGATGCGCCAAAAGCGGGCGCCAGAGTTTTCTCGCCGGCGTCAACGTTGCGTGGCCGCAGTGCCCATTTCCGCCGCACGCTTTGTCGGAAGCTCTCTGGCACCCCCCATTGGGGTGCGTACTCGTTTCCCCACAGACCGGGAGGTCTCCGCGTTGCTTCGCCCTCCGGCTACCCTCTGGCAACCCGTCGGGTTGGAACGGTAGCGTAAGACCCTCCTCGGCGAGCGGCATTTTCAGTGTCCTCCTTCCCCCAGGCCCGGCGGTCAACAAAATCCAAATTCCAGGGGCGGCGCGCTGCGCCGTCAGTGCCGCGTTCAGCGGCGCAGCCATTCCGCCCGCTGCTGCGCGGGCGGGGACATTGCAGCGCGATGTCCCTGCCAGTTTCAGGCAGGAGGTTCATGGAAAGGTAGAGGCGGCTGGAAACGATAAGGACGAACGCGAGCAGAGGAAATTGAGCAGGCCCCCGTCCCAAGGCTCGTGGCTCCGGGAAAAATGCTGCAATTATCCAAACGCGCGTTACTTTGGTGCCATGTTCCAGCAGGTCGATACTCGAGTTCCCCACGAAGTCGAGCAGCAGGTTCAGGCGATTTTTTTATCTCTGTTTCCGGAAGCCGAAAGGGCCTTCGTCCCGCGCGCCTTCGAGTGGATCGAGGAATGTTTTGGCGGGCACTACGACTCCTACCAGGCGATTGATGCGCGTTATCACGATCTGGAGCATACGTTGCAAGGCACGCTCTCCCTGGCGCGCCTGCTGTATGGGCGCCAGCGGGCGGGCGCGTCCCCGAAGCTTTCGCGCAAATGGTTCGAGTTGGGCCTGCTCGCGATTCTCTTTCACGACACCGGCTATTTGAAGAAGAGGCATGACGAAGAGGGGACCGGGGCGAAATACACCTTGATCCACGTCGGGCGCAGCGCGGCTTTTGCCCAGGAATTCCTGGCCCAAAAGGGGTTTTCTCCGGAAGATATCCAGGCGATTCAAAACATGATTCGCTGCACGGGTGTCAATACGGACCTCCAGGCAATCCCATTCGGCAGCGAGGCTGAAAGAACCGTGGGCTTCGCTCTGGGCACGGCCGACCTGCTCGGACAAATGGCCGCGCACGACTATGTGGATAAACTGCCGGTGCTCTATTTGGAGTTTGCGGAGGCGGCGCGTTTTAGCGGCGATAGTAACTCGCGCGCAGCCCGGTTCACGAGCCCGGAAGACCTGATGCGCAAAACCCCTTTGTTTTGGGAGAATTATGTCCTGCCGCGCGTTACGAACGATTTCGGCGGCCTTTACCGGTTCCTGAGCGATCCTTATCCCGATGGGCCAAACCCCTATCTGGGGCGGATTGAAGCGAATCTGAGACGTCTTCAAGAAAAGTTGGACGAGCCGAAAGGCTGAGTTTGCGCAGCCAAACCGGCGGCTCAACTCCCATGGAAACGGACGTTTATTGACCGCAAGCCGGGTGGCGTGTTCCCAGCCTTGCCCAATTGAGCGGCAGCCAGTAAAAGGAGCCCATGGTTTCGCGCACTTTGCTTTGGAGTCTTGCAACTGTTGTGGTCCTCACGGGGTGCGCCACTCCACGCAAGTCGCAAAACAACCCTTCGGCCAGCGACGAGAAACGCATTCGCAACCACGGCTATAGTCTTCTTTACGACCTCCTCAGCGAACAGAAGAGCCTGGACAAGGTGTTGATCGTGAAAATGGAGCGGCCGGATATTCGCGACGTGATTGAAGATATCGCGAGAAACTCGGGCGATCTGGCCGAGCGCCTCCAGGGATTTGCCAGCATCGACACCTCGCTTGACATCCAGAACCGGGAGTTGCCTCTGGTGGAGGCGAAAACGCGCCAGAGCATCAAGTCGGACCGGACCAAGGAACTGCTCTTTTCCACCGGCCGCAAATTCGAGCTTCGGCTGCTGTTGACGCAGACCGAGGCGCTCAGTTACGGCTCCCATCTTGCAAAGACGTTGCGGGAACACGAAAAGGATCAAAGGCGCCGAATGTTCCTGGAAGAGGCCGCACAGAAAATGGATTCGCTCTACAGCCGGGTGTTTGAACTGCTCATGACGCGAATAGCCGGGACATAGGCCGCCCCAATCGCGGGCGGAGTCAAGGTCACAAGGGTCTGATTGGTTTCCCGTGACGAGAAAGTGAGCTTCTTCAACTCACCTGCTCCTGCGACCTGCAGGGATTCAAACCTTCGGCTCCCAGCCCGGAGCATATTCGCGGCTCCAAAGTTTGTCCGCATCCGGATCATTGAGGATTTTCCGCGTCTTTGAATCCAGGTGAAGGGTGCGCCCGGTGCGGTAAGCAATGTTGCCAAGATGGCAGAGCAGAGTGCTCTTCTGGCCCTCGCCAATGTCCGAATTGGGTTTTTTCCCGGAACGGATGCAATCGATGAAATTCGCAAAATGATCGCTATCTCCGCCGCGCCCGCTGATCTCGCGAACCACCTTGTCGTTTAAGTCCAGAATCTTTGCGCTGTTTCCGGCAATGATCAGGCACCCTTTCCCGCCGTAAAAAGTGATGCCGAAACGCGCGCCTTCGAATCCGTGCGGATCGCAACTGTGGCTTTCCCAGCTTGCGCCTTTATCGCCGAAATCGAAGGAGGTGACGTAGATGTCCGGAGTCTCCTGGTCGTCGTTATAATGGTAACGACCGCCACCGCAGGTCACGCGGACGGGGCAATCCGCTTGCAATCCCCAACGGGCGACATCGAGGGCATGAATGCCGTTATTCGCCAGTTCGCCGCCGCCCCAGTGCCAGTGCCAGTGCCAGTTATAATGAACCAGATTATCCTTGAAAGGGCGGCGCGGCGCCGGACCCTGCCAGAGTTCATAGTTCAACCAATCCGGCGCCGGGGCAGGCTTGCCATTGCCGATAGAAGGCCGGTTATTGTTGTACCAGGTGCGGGCGAAGCGAACGGCGCCGATCTCGCCGCCGTGCAGAGCCTGGATCGCTTCGATCATCCAGGGCGAGCTGCGCCGCTGATTTCCCATCTGCACCACCCGGTTATGTTTCCGGGCCGCTTCCACCATCAGTTCCGCTTCCCGCGCATTGTGGCTGCCGGGTTTCTCGACATAGACATGTTTCCCGGCGGCGCAGGCCAGAATGGTGGCGGGCGCATGCCAGTGATTCGGCGCCGCTATCGAGAGCACGGTCACAGACGGATCATCGAGAATTCGCCGAAAATCGGTCACGCCTTCGGCCTTTCTCTTCTGTTTCGCTTCCACGCCCTTAAGACCTTTTTCGACGGCCCGGGTATCGACGTCGCACACGTAAGCCACTTCGGTGTTCTGCTGCCCGAGAAAGTTCGAAATGTGGGCCATGCCGCGCCCGTTCGTGCCCATGACGCCAACTATGATTCTGTCGCCCGGGCTGTCCGCGCTGCGTAGAATGGCGGGCGCACCCAAAGCGGCCGCCCCGGTGGCGATGGCAGAGGTCCGGATAAACTGGCGGCGAGTCGAAAAGTTTTGCATAGAGGGAAATTATTAACCGGGTCAGGCGTCTTCGAGCAAGCGCCTAGAATCAGAACATCCGGGTCGGGCGCCGCGACCGCCGAATCACCTGCACGGCTTCCTCCCAGCCGCAATTCAATTCCATCACGTTTGCCGTCCGAACTTCCTTTCCAGTTCGCGAAAGTTCATCTCGATGAGCGTCGGCCGGCCGTGCGGGCAGGTGTAGGGCATGGCGCAATGCCTCAGGTCATGCAACAAGTTCTCCAATTCCGGACCGCTCAAGGGATCGTTGGCTTTGACCGCGTGACGGCAGACGGTTTTGGCGATGACCTGCTCGCCCAGGCGCAATGAGTTCACGGCCTGCCCGGCACTCTTCAACTCGTCCACAAGTCCCAAAACGAAGCGGCGCGGGTCAGGCACTCTGACGAAGGGCGGAAGGGCATCCAGGAGAAAAGTCCTGTCACCAAATTCGCTCAATCCCACACCGAGGCGCGAGAGCGTGGCAAGCTGTTCGCGCAGGAACTGAGCATCGCGAATGGACAGTTCGACCGTCTCCGCCAGGAGCAGTCGTTGGGAAGCCGCTTCACCTTGCTCGAGCCGGTTGAGCATCTGTTCGAACAGAATCCGCTCGTGCGCGGCATGCTGGTCCATCAAGACAAGTCCCCGATCCGATTCCAGGACGACGTAAAGCCTGCCCACAACTCCGACCAACCGGAGCGGCACGTTCAGAAGGGGCGGCAGTTCAGTCACCGCAAGCGGAGCTGCCGGAGGCGGCGCAACTCCCGTTGCCTCCCCGTCGGGCGTGGTTGGCCGCGGCATTTCAGACGGCTCAACCGGCGCTTTCTCGACCTCACCGGGCTCCATCGGGGCTTTTGGCTTCGAAGACAACGGGCTGCCGGTAAGCGGAGTGAACTGTGGAAATTCACGCGGCGCGGGACTTGGCGGGACCGGCGGTGAGGGCGCAGGCGCGTGCGGAACTTCGTGCTTCACGGGTGGGCCGGAGGCAGGCGCTCGCGAATGAAACTGGAGCAACGTTTCGCGAACGGCGCGCGTCACTTCATGCCGCACAGCACGTTCGTTGTGAAACTTCACTTCACGCTTGGCAGGGTGGATGTTGACATCGACTGCGGCGGGGTTGATCTCCACGAACAGGGCACAGACCGGGTAGCGCCCCTTCATGAGCGCGGTGTGATACGCTTCGATCAAGGCATAGTTCAATCCCCGGTTCTCGACCGGGCGGCGATTGACAAAAAGGTGCTGGTCCTGCCGGGTGCTTCTCGAAACTCCGGGCGCGCCCACCAGGCCCCAAACCCGAAGCGGCTCAGGCGCCGGAAGGGTGCCAATGGCATCCGCATCATCGAACGCAGCTTCGTCAGCGTGGGGCGGACCCACATCTGTGGAAAAGTCCACTGCCAACAGCTTGTCCGCCGCGGCCAGCAAGCCGCGCATGCGCTCCTGCAACGCCGGCAGACGGTTCTCGCGGCTCGATTGGACCGCGGGCAGTTGCCAGACCGTCCGCCCATCCTTGAGAAAGGTAAAGGCCACCTCGGGATACGCCAGCGCCGCCAGGACGAGGTAGTGATGGATATGCGCGTACTCGGTTTCGGGGCTGCGCAGGAACTTCCGGCGCGCAGGCAGATTGAAGAAAAGTTGCCGCACTTCCACGCTCGTTCCAGACGGAGCGCCGGCTTCCTTCACAACCGCCAGTTTTCCGCCATTAACGATGAGTTGCGTGGCGCCGGTGCTTTCGTCGCGCGGGTGGCTCGTCAGTGTCATCCTGCTCACACTGGCGATGCTGGGCAAAGCTTCGCCGCGAAATCCCATCGTCGTAATGGCGCTCAGGTCTTCCGCGCGCTCAATCTTGCTGGTGGCGTGCCGCTCGAGGCAGAGCAATGCATCGTCGCGGCTCATGCCGGTCCCGTCGTCGGTCACCCGAATCAGACTCCGGCCCCCTGCCTGGATTTCCACGGTGATTCGCGTGCTCTGGGCATCAAGCGCGTTTTCGACCAGCTCCTTGACCACGCTGGCAGGCCTTTCGACCACTTCGCCGGCGGCGATTTGATTCGCCACCTGTTCGGGCAGAAGCCGAATGCGGTTCAGGACGGAGGGCGTTTTCCCCAGGCCTGGCTTCGCGCTTGATCGGAACCCCGGCGCGTTCATGGCGTCAATGCCGCAGGGCCGCTTCCGCGCGCGGTTGCATCGGCAGGGTGAACCGGAAGACAGCTCCGCCTTCAGGACGGTTGTGCGCGGACATCTTCCCGCCGTGTTCTTCGATGATGCGTTTGGAAATGCAAAGGCCCAGTCCGGTGCCGCGTGGTTTGCCCTGGGTGACAAAGGCCTCGAACAACTGGTCCATGATTTCCAACGCAATGCCGGGCCCGCTGTCTTCGATCTCCGTAATCACTTCCTGGTCCGTCGTCTCAAAACGCAGGGTGATCTGGCCGCCGCCGGGCATGACATCGAGTGCGTTGCTGACGAGGTTTTGAAAGACGCGCATGAGGCGCTGCGGATTAATCGAGACCTTGAGCGCCGGGGGTGGGTTGGTGTAACGGATGGCGACAGATTTGGGGCGGATTTCCTCGTCCAATTCCTCCACCAGGCTCTTTACGAATTCGGCGTAGTCCATTTGCGCCAGCGGAAGCGGGGTGAGGCCGCCCCGGGTGAATTCAAGGATATCGTTGACCAGGTCGGTGATGCGTTCGACTTGGGTGCCGATGCGGTTGAGCGACGTCTTGCGCACTTCCGGCGTCGCGCTCTCCGTGCAGGCCCGGTCGGCCGCGATGCTGATGATGGTGAGCGGATTCTTGAGGTCATGGACGATGGAGCTGGCAAAGCGCCCCACCAAAGCCATGCGTTCGGCTTGAAGGAGTTTATGAATGTATTGCCGATTGAACTCGCGCAGGCGGCCGCTGATCTCCTGCACCAGCGTCATGGAAAGCTCGGGCAGGCGCTGCAAAAGCCCAACCATATGCTCCCGCGGCACAAAATAGACGAACGTGTCGGTCTCCGCCGTGGCGCTGGCCGAGCGCGGGCAACTGTCCAGCACGGACAACTCCCCAAAGACGTCACCGGGCAACACCAGCGAAAGCTTTTGGTGCTGCCCTCCCGCGACCGTGACGGAAATCTGAACCGCGCCCGTCTTGACCACATAAACGCCATCCCCGGGGTCCCCTTCATCAAAAATCCTGTTGCCAGCCGCATAATTCCGCTCCTCGGTCACTGCCCGCAGCATCTTCAAATCCGGTGCCGGCAGGCTGCTGAACAGCTTGCTCGATTCGAGTGTGACCATGAACCGACTGTACGGAAAATGCCCCGAGGGTAAAGCTTGGAGATGTCTCGACGCCGGGTCGTGGCCGGGAACGTCTTCAGGAGTCTCTCCATGAACCTCCTCTCCCTGAAACTGGTAGGGACATCGCGCTGCGATGT
>CAZCUL010000596.1:0-3085 GCA_964501475.1 uncultured Verrucomicrobiota bacterium
AGCTTGTCCCAAAATCGTCGGTTTCGAAACTTTGTCGGAAACTTCGTCGGCGAACTTTGTCGAAATACCCGCCAATCGACAAGGTTTCCGACAAGGTTTCCGACAAAGGAGGGAAGGATCTCTGTTCTGGGACAGACCCTAAGTGAACCTAAGAACCGGCCTTCGCCCGCACGTCCGCACTCCCTCTCCCCACGAGGCACGAGCGGGAAGAGGGTCGGGAAGAGGAGCTTCTCCGATCGAAGGTTTTCCACCTCCGCCGAGCGCAGCCGCGGCTTCATTAAGTAGATCGCGATTTACTTCCCAGCGAGATATTCGAGCCTCCGATTGAATTCACCTTTGGTCATTTTGAGATTCAGTTTATCCACGTCAAACGGATAGCCATCCTTCATGTCGCGAAGATGGACGACAGTCTGGAACGTCAGCAGCAGCTCCACCGGCGATTCACTCGCATTGAGCACGTCGTAGAGCGCCGGCATGGGATCAGTCGCCCGGACGCTGCCGAGGAATTCCGCTGCGCGCACCCGCACCATGGCGTTCGGATCGTCAAGAAGCCTGCGAGCTTGCGGCGCGAACCCTCTGGCCTCTTCGCCAAAGACAGTGCAAGCAATCAATCCCCAGTAACGCTCCCAGGGGTTGCCCGAGCTCACGGCGGCTTCGAGACCCACTCGCGCTTCCGCGAACGGTTCTAACGCCAGGTCCGCGATATCAACCAGGCGCGCAATCTCGCCGGAATGCGCGCGCCCGAAAGCCGCCCCATCCGGCAGCGCGTGTTCCACCAGGTAACTCTCCGGATAAAAGCTCAGGTCGTTGATTCCTTTGACCCGTTGCCGCAACCGCTCGCGCAAGTCCTCAAGCACCGGCGCGTACTTTGGATCACCGGCCAGATTCCCCACCTCGTGCGGGTCCGCCACAACGTCGAACAATTGCTCCGGCGCGCGTCGCTCGAAGAATTGGCTCTGCCTGTCGTCCAGCTTTCCCTCCCGGAAAAGACGGCGCCACTCCTGATAGGCGAGCATGTTGTAGCGGTAATTGTTTTGCAGCGCGTCCGGATAGAAAGCCTGGTAGTTCCGGATGTACTTGAAGCGGCCTTTGCGCAACGAGCGCACCAGATCGTACTTCTCGTCGAAACGGTCCGCATAGCTGAATGCTTCGTCCCGGCCAGCCAGCTCTTCGGCACCCACGCCTTTGCCGAGAAAAGGGCGCCCATCCATCTGCTTCGAAATCTCCAGGCCGGCCAGATTCAGAACGGTAGGCCCGAAATCGATGAAGCTGACGAAGCCATCCACCCGCGCACCGCGCTCGTGATCGACCAGATGCTTCCAATTCGCCGGAATCCGAACCACCAGCGGGACGTGCAGTCCGCTTTCATAGATGTAACCCTTGCTCCGGGGCAACACGCCCCCGTGATCGCCAAAGTAAAAAATGAATGTGTCCTCCAGCAGCCCGTCCTCTTCGAGCTCCGCCACGATTTTGCCCACCTCCCCGTCCACCAACCGCATGCGGTCGAAATAGCGCGCGTAAGTGTAGCGGAACGTCGGTGTGTCCGGATGATACGGCGCCAGTTCGACCTTCGAGGGATCGGTCACAGTCGATCCCCGCCGCATCACCTCTCCCCTGAAGTGAAGCGAGCCTTCGTGCGACAGCCCGATGGTTTGCATATGGAAGAAGGGCGTGTCCGGCTCCGAACGCTTGCGCCATGTCGCCTGATTCGACCACTCGTCCCAGACCGCTCCTTCGACCACGTTGTAATCCTTCTTGGCGTTGTTGCTCGTGTAATACCCTGCCCGGCGCAGGTAAGCCGGCCACATCTCCAGTCCTTCGGGCAACTGCGCCAATCTGGCTTTGCGATGAAATTGAAACCCCGCCCGCGGCGCCAGCACAGCCGTCATCAACGTCGTTCGCGCCACCGAACAAACCGGGCTGCAGGAGAAGGCATGAGTGAAGGTGATTCCCTGGACGGCGAGCCGTTCGATGTTTGGAGTTACCCCGAGTTCCGCCCCATAATGCCGCAAGTAATGAACGGAGTTGTCTTCGGAAAGAATCCAAAGGAAGTTCGGCCGGCTTGCGGCTCCGCATGCAAATGGAGCAAACGTCAATATCGCCAGCGCAACGAAGCAAGCTCTGCAAAGGACGGTGATCATGATTCGCAGCATTGAATGCCGAACCGCGGGCTCAGTCCAGTCTTTCCCTGCCGCAGCCAGTCCGGCGAAACAGCGGAGCGGCGGCAACGCCGCAAAAGGAGCGCGGCTGTCCTCAGCCGCAGCGCGCGCGAATGCGAGAGGCGCCCGGGAGAGTCCTGCGATTACCATGCTTCCGGCGCGCTGCGGCTGGGGACAGCCGCGCTCCGATACCTGCGCCATCTGCGGAATCGCATCTCGACGCCCAACCGGCGGCAAGTCCCTGAAACAGGCAAGCCGGCCTGTTCCACCTGAAACCAACCGCAACGGCGCGATCCTTAAAGCTGACCTCGAAACCAGCCGGCCATATGATCCACAAGCTTGCGGTACCACGGCCGGCTCTTGAATTCCTCGAAGCTGACGCGCCGCGAAAGGGCCTTGTCCTGTTCGTAGATTCGGATTTGGTCTTCGACGAAAGCGGGATCATAGACGTTAATGTTCGCCTCGTCGTTGATATAAAAGGAGCGATCGTCAAAGTTGACCGAGCCGGCCATCAACCAGGCATTGTCCACAATCACCAGTTTGCAGTGATATCTCGTGGGCTGATATTCGTAAATGTCCACGCCCGCCTCGAGGAGCTTGAACCAGCGCGAGCGCGAGGCGCGCCGGACAATCTTGACATTCATGACCGCGGGCGTAATGAGCTCCACCTTCACGCCCCGGCGCCGCGCCGCCAGCAGCATCTCGATGGCAAGATCGTCCGGAATGAAATACGAGTGCGCAATGCGGATGTGGTCGCGCGCGGCCGCGATCGAATAGAGATAAGCCAGGCGGGCGTTTTCTTCCCCGGTCCGCGGTCCGCTGAAAAAGCATTGGCCCTTCATGGCGCCGGCCGGTTCCAGGGAAGGAAAGTAATCCGCGCCGTGCAGGACCTCCCCGCTGGCTTGAATCCAGTTGTCCATGAAGGC
>CAZCUL010000597.1:0-7308 GCA_964501475.1 uncultured Verrucomicrobiota bacterium
CCTGCAAAGACGGCAAGCAGACCGATTGGCAGCGCTTGAAAGCAAAAGTCGATGCCGGGGCGGATTTCGTGATTACGCAATTGTTCTTCGATAACCGGGACTTCTTCGAGTTCCGCGATTACATGGTGAACAAGCTCCGCGTGACTGTGCCCATCTGCCCTGGAATCCTGCCTATTCTGAGCACCGCCCAGATCAAGCGCTTCACTGAATTGTGCGGTGCGCGCATTCCGCAGCCCATGCTCGAACGGCTCAATGAGCTTGCGACCGACGACGAAGCTGTGATGCGATTCGGGATTGAGCACGCCACCAAACAGTGCCAGGAACTCCTCCGCGCAGGCATTCCGGGACTGCACCTCTACACCCTCAACAAGGTGCGTTCGACCACGGAGATTTTAAGAAATCTCGGGCTGGCAGGCTGACCCTGCAATCGGCCGGGGGCTTGCGTGACGAGGCTTTGGTTTTCTGGCTGGAAGCGAGCTTCGTCACCCCGGCTGCCGCCAGAGAGGGAATATCACTCAGACCGCTTAGAAAAGATCGCGGACCGCGAAGACTTCCTGTTCGCCTTTGCCTTTGAGATACGCGCGTCCTTGCGGCTCCAGCCGGCAGGCGCTTTGGAGCAGCTTTGCTGTATCCGCATTGACGCAAACCGAGTTCGGGACGGAGACCTGTTCCAGACGCGCCGCGGTATTGACGGTGTCGCCCCAAACGTCGTACTGATATTTCCGCCTTCCCACCACGCCGGCAATAACTGGCCCGACATGGACGCCCACGCGGACCTGCCAATGCGGAGGCGCGGCCTGGGCGGTGGCGATCATCGCTATCCCGCAACGGATGCAAGCCAGCGCCGGATTCTCGACCGCGGTCAACAAACCGGCTGTGGCCATGAAGGAATCGCCGATGGTTTTGACCTTCTCCAGGCCATACAGCGGAACGAGCTGCTCGAACGCTTCGACCAACGCCTGCAAATGCATCAGGATTTCCTCCGGCTGGCGCGGTTCGCAGTAAGCGGTAAAGCCCACAATATCGCAAAACAACACCCCCACATTCTCGTGCCGCCGCGGGCGCACCCCTTCGGTCTCCTTCAACTCCGCGGCCACATCCGCCGGAAGGATGATATGCAGCAGGTCGTCCGAGCGTTTCTTCTCCTCCTCGATTTGGCGCAAGTAAAGCGCTTCCTGGTCTCGGAGACGTTTCTTCTCGAGGCTGGCCCCAATCCGCGCTTGCAGCAGGACCGGATCGAACGGCTTGGGCAGGTAGTCCTCCGCTCCCATTGCGATACACTGGGCGATGCGGTCTGCCTGGTCCGAGGCGGAAAGGACAATGACCGGCAGGTTTCGCAGGGCGGAATTCGCTTTGACTTGTTCGAGCACTTCGTAGCCGCTCATGACCGGCATTATGATATCGAGCAGGAGCAGATCGAATTGCCCCGCGCCCAGCTTCTCGATCGCCTCCCGACCGTGTTCGGCGCAAACCACGCTGTGGCCGAGTCGTTCCAGGCGGCGCGCCAGCATCTCGCGATTCAACGCATCGTCATCCACCACCAGGATCGAGCCTCGCCCAGGGCGCGTCTGGTCCGGGCCCTTTACGAAACTGGTCTCGATCACCACCACCGCCTCGCGCCGAATGAACGTGGTCGCGGACGCCGCCGCCGATGAATTGCTGTTCGCGTCCGCAAACTGGGCCGGGGTGAGATGCTCGACAACCAGCCCGAGGAGATTGCGGGCTGCATCGTGAATTTTCTGCAAGTCCGGTATGAAACCGACCTGCCGCCGTTCCTCGGCCTCCTCCTGCAGCATTTCCGCGTAACCAATGATGTGGTTCAAGGGCGTGCGCAGCTCGTGTTGAATGAGGCGTTCGTCGAGCTTCTCTTCGGAAAGTCTGGCGGAATCGAAGATATCGTTGATCACCACCAGCAGACGGCGTCCCGCCATGTGAATCCTCTGCAAATCGGCGAGCAACGCCTCCTGCTTTTCGTCCTGGGCCTGCTCGATGAGCATTTCGCAATAGCCGAGAATGTGATTCAAGGGCGTGCGCAGGTCGTGTTTAAGATTCGGCGGCATGACAGACCGGTTGAGTGTGCAGCGAACTGTGATGCATTTCACGAGGCTTTACAACGACGGTTTGGAGGGCCGTCCGTCGCCAGCGCCTTTCCTTGTTTGGCAACAGATGGCCGCACGACCCATGTCCTCCTCAACCCCTACCGCCGCTGCTCCTGGACTGCGGTGGCGGAATTCGAATCTCAGTCACCCTCACCGTCCCCGGCGTTTTTGCGCATTCCCTTTTCGGCGGCCTGCCGACAGGCATCCGCTACCAGCGCCAGATGCTCCAGGAATTCCTGGCGATTGCGTTCCGGGAGCGGAGAAAGGACCTCTGTCTGCAAGGCCACGGCGAGTTGGCGGGCCTGCTGATATTTTCGTTTGGCCACCGCTTTCAGCCGAATTCGATGGGCGCGCCGGTCTTTTTCATGACGGCGGCGCTCGAGCAATCCGGCCGCTTCCATCCGCTCCACCAGGGAGGCGACGGTATTCGGGTCGCTGCTCATCAACTGGGTCAGCTCGCGTTGCGTAATCCCCTGGCTGTCAGCTTCCAGAAGGGTGCGGATGACGGTGAACTGATCGGGGGTGATTTTCAGGTGGGCGATGCGGCGGCGAAAGGCCTGGTTTAATCCGTACCAGGCCCGGCGCAAAAGCGGCGGCAGGCGGCGGCGTTCGGGCGCGTCCACCGGAATCTCGCTGATCGCACTGGCCGGCTCGGTTCTCATTTTTAAATTGAATGTTGCGGGGAGATGATACGTATAGGTATTATCTTCGCAGTCGCAATCTCTAGAGCAGCGGACGGCGGTTTGGGAAGAAAAAACTCCGTTGGCGCCGGCAAATGGGATTGCATCTGGCGGATGGACCGTTTAACGGGAAATGTGGGGCTGGCCAGGCGTTCGCAGGCGGGAGCGCTTCCACCACGGCTAGAGACGATGGCAACCGCGCCGGGCGGTTCACGGCGGGGCTGGCAGCGCGCCGTGATGGGCCCGGTGGCCCGCTCACCCAAACTAAACTGGAAAGTACGGCTTAGCGGCTTAGGCATAATCATGAAATTTTCACCGCGGATTCTACGGCTGGCAGCCGGCCTTTTTTTGGCAGGCTGGCTGGGTCATGCAGATTCGGTTCAGGCGGACGAGATGCGCGGCTGGCTTCATTGGCGCGGTCCCAACCAGAACGGAACTTCGGAGGAGAAGAATCTCCCGGAGAAGGTCCAGACCGATCAGGCGCTTTGGACGGCGGATTTGGGGGGGATGTCCACGCCCGTTATTGCCAACGGCAAGCTTTATATCCTGGGAGTCAAAGGCGAGGGGCCCGACCTCCAGGAAGCGATCGCCTGCTTTGAGGCCGAGAGCGGCAAGCAGCTTTGGGAACATCGCTTCAACGATTTTCTCAGCGACATCATTTACACGCGCTATGCCACGGCGAATCCCACGGTCGATCCGGCCACCGGGAACGTTTACATGCAGGGAAGCCAGGGCATTTTCGCCTGTTTCAGCCCGGACGGGAAACTTCTCTGGCAACAGTCCATGATGGAGCTTTATGGGCGGATGACCTTTCCCAACGGCCGGACTTCCACGCCGGTCGTGGACAAGGACATCGTTTTCACGCATGGCATCACGGCAAACTGGGGCGCCAACGGCCCGGCCTCCGACCGGTTTTACGCTTTCGATACGCGGACGGGGGAGTTGGTATGGTCCAGCACGCCGGCGGCCCGGCCCAAGGACAGCTCCTACGCGCCGCCGACGTTGTCCTGGTGGAATGGTCAGCGGGTTTTTTACTGCGGCACAGGCGACGGGAGCGTCGTATGCGTGAACGCGCGCAATGGCAAGCCGATCTGGCGAACCTGGATCACCCAGGGCGGAGTGAACACGCAGGTGCTCACTCACAATAACGACAAGCTGATTGTCATTCACGGCAGCGAGAACATCGATAATTCCGAGATCGGGCGGATGATCGCCCTGAGAATTCCAAAGCAACTTCCGGCAGCGGCGACTGAAGAGCCGGTGGTTTTTCCGGTCGAGGAACTCGAGCTCTGGCGCAACGGTCTGTCCGCTTTCACCAGTTCTCCCATTCTGGTGGGGGACCGGGTCTATCAGGTGGCCGAGACCGGCGACCTCTGCGCTGTGGACGCCAAGAGCGGAAAGATTCTTTGGAAGAAAAAGATCGGGATCGAACAGCGCAACGCCAGCCTGGTTCACGCCGACGGCAAGCTTTACGTCCCCATGCTCGAAGACCCGGCGGTCAAAGGCAAAGGCGCGTTTTACATTCTGAAGCCGGGAGACGACGGGGCGGAGGTTCTCTCGCATATCCAGCTCGACGGCCGTTGTTTTGGCAGCCCGCTGGTTTACAACGGCAAGATTTATTTGCAGACCACGCAGCGTGTCTATTGTTTTGGGAAGAAGGGGGATAATCCGGGGCTTGGGGCGCCGCCGCAACCTGAGCCGTGGCCGCAAGCGGGCAAACCGGCCGAACTGCAACCGATCCCGGCCGAAGTGCTCCTTCATCCCGGAGGCAAACAGGCATTTCGCGTGCGCAAGCTGGACGCAAACGGCTTTACCGTCGAGGAAACCGCTGATCCCGGGGCCCTCAAATGGGCTTCCTACATTCCGCCAACGGCGAAGGTGAAGGCGCAAATGAACGCTTCCTTCAACGACCAGGGCGAGCTTGTGGCCGAGGAGAAGCCCGAGCCATCCGCGGGCGCATTTGAAGCCACTCTCGGGGATTTGAAAGGTTACATTCGCGGCCGAGTTCTGCCGGGATTGCCGATGAGCGCGGATTTCCAGGAGTTCGAGTTGAACGAAACCCACGCGACCGAAGGGGTGAAATTCGCTTATCCTCCGCTGCCGTGGATCGGCGCGCGCTTCAAGTTCGAAGTGCGCGACCGCGAGGGCAACAACGTCCTGACAAAAACCATCGACAATAAACTCTTTCAACGCGCAACCGTCTTCATTGGCCATCCCGACATGAAGAATTACACGGTGGAAGCGGACGTGATGAGCGACGGCAGCCGGAGAAAAATGTCCGAAGTGGGCCTGATCAATCAGCGTTATCACATCGTGATCAAAGGCAATTACCAGGAACTCGAAGTCAACTCGAACCTCGAACGCCTCAAAGTGGCGGTCCCTTTCCGCTGGGTGCCGAATGCATGGTATCGTCTCAAGACTCGCGTCGAAGTGGCGCCTGATGGCTCGGGCGTCGTTCGGGCCAAAGCCTGGAAAAAGGGCGAACCTGAACCCGAACCATGGACCATCGAGGTTCCGCACAAAACGGCGCACGCCAGCGGGTCGCCGGGGCTCTTCGGCTTCTCGCCCCAGGAAATGCGGGTTTACATCGACAACGTCTCAGTGACACAGAATTGACTTTTTTATGCGCACGAAAGTTATGACTTTGAAGAAACTGTTTATCCCTCTTCTGGCCGCGATCTGGTCGTTGCCATGGGCGAATCCGGTCCAAGCCAGAGACTGGCCGCAGTGGGGCGGGTTGACTCCCGGTCGCAACATGTATTCACCGGCCAAAGGCATGCCTGCCGAGGTCGATCCGGGCAAATTCCAGGCCGGCACCGAGGAAGTGGACATGGGCACCACCAAAAACGTGAAGTGGGTCGCGAAGCTGGGATCGCAAACCTATGGCAACCCCACCGTTTCCCAGGGCAGGATTTTCGTGGGAACCAACAACGAATCGCCGCGCGACGAGCAACACCAGGGCGACCGCAGCATCCTGCTTTGTATTGACGAGCAAACCGGGAAGTTTCTCTGGCAGTTGGTGGTGCCGAAGCTTGCTTCCGGCAAAGTCAACGACTGGGAATACCTCGGGATTCTCTCTTCACCAGCCGTGGATGGCGACCGCATTTATCTCGTGACAAGCCGTTGTGAACTCATCTGCCTGGATGTGCATGGCATGGCCAACGGGAATCAGGGCTTTACGAACGAAGCTCAATATGTGGCCGGACCGGGCAATCCGCCGGGCAAAATCAGCCCTCACGACGCCGACATCCTGTGGCGCTACGACATGATGGACGAACTCGGCGTCTTCCCCCACAACGCCGCCAACAGTTCCCCTCTTGTTCTGGACGATCTGGTTTATGTTTGCACTTCGAACGGCCAGGACTGGACGCACGTCAACGTGCCTTCGCCGCTTTCACCCAGCTTTATTGCCGTCAACAAGAACACCGGCGAACTCGCGGGTGAAGACGATGCCGGCATCGGCCCCCGCATTTATCACGGCCAATGGTCGTCGCCTTCCGCCGGCCAAGTGAACGGCCAATGGCAGATTTATTTCGGCGGCGGCGACGGCATTTGCTACGCCTTCGATGCCAAGCCGGTCAGTGAAGACGACACGAGCTGGCTCAAGAAAGCCTGGTGGTTCGACGCCAACCCGCCGGAGTACAAGGTCAAGGATGGCAGGCCGATCAAATACCCCGCGCCGGACGGTCCCAGCGAAATCAACGCCACCCCGGTCTTCTACAAGGACCGTGTTTATGTCGCCATCGGCCAGGACCCGGAACACGGCGAAGGCGTGGGCAACCTCGTTTGCATCGACGCGACCAAGAAGGGCGACATCACCAGGACCGGGCTGATCTGGCAGTTCAAAGAGATCAATCGCAGCATTTCCACCGTCTCGATCGATCCCGAAACCGAGCTGCTTTTCGTTGCAGACTTCTCCGGGTTCGTCTATTGCCTGGACGCCAACACCGGCAAGCATTATTGGACGCACGACCTCAAGGCGCACGTCTGGGGATCGACCCTGGTGGCGGATGGCAAAGTTTATATTGGAGATGAAGACGGCGATTTCACCGTTTTGGCCGTGAGCAAGGAAAAGAAAATCATCAGCGAATCGAATTTTGGCGCGCCGATTTATTCGACTCCAATCGTAGCCAATGGCGTTCTCTACGTGGGCACTCAAAGCCATCTCTACGCGCTTCACGACGCCGCGCGGCAGACGGCGGTCAAAGACGAAGTCCCGAAGGTGGATTTGAATCAGGGTAACAAGGCGCCTTAGTAAACCGGCGGCAGGGCCTGCGGGGATGAATGCCGACGCAACGGAAAACAAGCTGCGGACTGGAAAATCCGCGGTCCGAAGCGCCGATGTCCCCGGCCGCAACGGCTGGCTTTGGCTGGCGCTCGCGACTCTCACTCTCCTCCACCACGACTTTTGGTTGTGGGACGAACGGCAACTGCTTTTCGGTTTTCTGCCCGTCGGTCTGGCATATCACGTCGGTTTCTCCATTGCGGCGTCAGCCGTTTGGCTGGCGGCATTGACGTTTGCCTGGCCG
>CAZCUL010000598.1:0-6948 GCA_964501475.1 uncultured Verrucomicrobiota bacterium
GCCGGCCCCGGGCAGCGTCAATCAAAAACTCTTTGGTGATCCGAGTCCTCTGCGCGTGGTGGTCAAAGGGCCGGTCAAGCCGCTTTTCGATTACGAAGCCGAAGTGACAGCCGCCAAAAAGGAATACCCCGCCATGCTGACGAAGCTGGGTTTGACCGACCCGGCTTTGTTGACCCTGGGGAAGCAAACGCCCAAAGTGGTTCGCGAGGTGGACCTCGGTATTGCCGCCTTTCGATCCGGCGCCAAAGGAACGCAGTTTGGCGCCGAGGTCAGTTCCGTGGCCAGAGGCGCGGCCCGCGAGACGCTCTACCTCCGATTCAATCTGGCGCGTGAAGAAGTGGCGGACATCACCGTGTTCAACGCGTCTGAGGAAAAACTGCCCGGCTCGATTGCAGGTTGGTCCCGGGTAGGCGATGCCTCAATCGTCGGTTACCGGCTGGAAGGCCGCCTGCCGGCTTATGGGCGGATCAAGGTTTCCTTGACCGACAAAGCAGCGCAGCCATAGAAACCCTGGCGGGCACAGCTCACGTCGCAAGGAAGAAAGACGCCAGGAACAATCTCGATTCCTTCCGCCTCCGCGCCCTTCTTCCTCCGCGGTAAACTCCTTTTCGCCGCACCGCCCACTGCGTTGCACGCCGATATCCTGTCGCTCTTTCTTCAATGAGAGTTCCCGGACGCTTGGTCGTTTGGTCATTTGGCCCAATGGGCGGCGCGACTGACCGCTTCCCTCCAGCGCGCGTACAAGGCATCACGCTCTGCCTGCGCCAGCCGCGGTTCGAACGTGCGTTCCACTCGGCGATGACTCAAAAAGTCGCGCGGACCCTTCCAAAGCTCCACCGCCAGACCGGCCAGACCGGCGGCGCCCAGCGCCGTGGTTTCAATGATTTGGGGCCGTTCCACCGGCACGCCCAGAATGTCCGCCTGAAACTGCATAAGAAAATTGTTCGCGCAGGCGCCGCCATCCACCTGCAATTTCTTGAGCGGCGCTCCGGTTTCACCGCACATGATATCCGCGACATCACGGGTTTGATACGCAATCGCCTCGAGAGCCGCGCGCGCCAGATGCGCCTTTCCGGTGCTGCGCGTAATGCCGACAATCGTCCCGCGCGCAGCCGAATCCCAATACGGCGCGCCCAGACCGGTCAGGGCCGGCACGAAATAAACCCCTTCGTTGCTCGAAAGACTTTCCGCCAGCGGCTCCGTTTCCTCGGACTTCACCACGATACCGAGTTGGTCCCGAAGCCACTGAATCGCCGCCCCGGCAATGAAGACGCTGCCTTCGATCGCATATTCGGTTTTGCCCCCGATTTGCCAGGCAATGGTCGAGATGAGGCTCGGGGAGCGCTGCGGCTGTTCCCCGGTGTTCTCCATCAGAAAGAGACCGGTCCCGTAGGTGTTCTTGATGATTCCGGATTCGAAACAGCCTTGGGCGAACATCGCCGCCTGTTGATCGCCGGCGATGGCTCGGATCGGAATCGATACGCCGAACAACGCCCGGTCCAGTGCGCCAAAATCGCCCAGCGTCGGGCGGACTTCAGGCAAGGCTTCGCACTTGATTCCGAATTCTCCCAAAAGCCGCTCGTCCCAGCGAAGTTCTCCGATGTGGAAAAGCATCGTTCGCGACGCGTTTGTGACATCGGTAGCGTGAACCCTTCCGCCGGTCAGATTCCACAAGATCCAGGAATCCACCGTCCCAAAAACACCGCTGCGCGTCGCCGGGACATTCTTCAGGAGCCATTCGATTTTCGTGGACGAAAAATAAGGATCGCAGACAAGGCCGGTTCGCTGACGCACCTCCTCTTCCAAACCGGCCTGCTTCAGTTCGGCGCAGCGCGACGCGGTGCGGCGGTCCTGCCAGACGATGGCGTTGTGAAGCGGCTTCCCGGTCGAGGGGTCCCACGCCACGGCCGTCTCACGCTGGTTGGTGATGCCGACGGCGGCAATTTGAGCGGAATCGACTTTCGATAGGACTTCGGAAATGACCAGCTTCGCGCTCTGCCAGATTTCCGTCGGGTCATGCTCGACCCAGCCCGGGTGAGGAAAAATCTGTTTGAACTCGCGATAGCTTTGGGCCTGGACCCTGGTCTCGCGATCGAAAACAATCGCGCGGTTTCCCGTGGTGCCAAGGTCCAGGGCCAGAATCAGCATGCTGACTTAAGCGTGGTGCTTGCGGACGACAAAGACAGGGCAGGGCGCATGGCGAACGACCCGCTCGGCCACACTGCCCAGAAGCAAATGCGCCAGCCCGGTGTGGCCGTGGGTCGAGATCACAATCAGATCGGCAATGCTGCCCTTCGCCTCGTCCACAATTTCCCGATAGGCGCTGCCGACGCGAACGACTGTTTTTTTAACCAGCTTGGGCGTCAGCGGACGGCGATTTCGCAGCTCCTCCAATCGATCTTTGGTAACGCTTTTCAATTTCGCCTCGCGCATCGGGATGGCGGCGTAACCGAACATGGGATAAGGCGGCGGCTCGATGACATGTAGAAGAGTGATCGAGGCGCCAAATTGCCCCGCGAGGGCCGCGGCTGAGTTGAGCGCTTCGTAACTGGCCGATGAAAAATCGACCGGAACGAGAATGCGCTTCAGGCCGATGGTTTTGGCCCCGGAGGGCTGGCGGCGTGTCTTGCCTTTGGCTGGTGAGTTCATTGTTGGGCGCGGCGATTGGTTCAGCTTGTTAAAGGATTAAACAGTTAAAACGTCAGAAGCGTTAAAGCGTTAAAAGGCACGACGGTTCAAGCTCGAAAAGTTGATACTGATAGACAGGGCTGTCTGCGTTGCTGTCAACGGTTGTGGCGGGATGGTAGAACAGGACATTGGGTGGATTGGCCCGCCGGTGGAATTTGATACCGATTGGTCTCTCTCTCCCCCGCGAGGAACGAGTGGGGAGAGAGCCGGAGAGAGGGGGCCTCCCTTCGGGGAGAGAGGGAGAAGACTACGGCGTGTTCGTGGACCGGATGATTGCCCCAATCCCAAAGGGATTGTGTCCATGAGCCCAGGGTTGCGAGGAACGAGCTACCCTGGGCCAACGTTCAGAAAAGGTCACAACCCCAACGGGGTTGCGTCCATTGGGTGCGGCAACACGCGCGCGCCGGCGCAAGGCACGACGCAACCCCGTTGTTGGGGTTGAATCTCTTGTTTCCCATTTCACCCAGGGTAGCTTGGGTAGCTCGTTCCTCGCAACCCTGGGCTTTGAGCCGGAATCCCATTGGGATTCTGACGCAGCGATGACTTGAAAATGGCGGCTCTTTCGGCCCAGAATGCGGCATGGCATGGCGGATTGAGGAAAGCCTGGTGCAAGGCGAGATCGACAACCGGCAAAAGGGTCTGGTGACCGGAAAGCTCTGGCTCGATGGCTTGCCGGAGCCGGTTGTGCTGTCACTCGAGGGCAACGCTTGCGCCGATCTCGCCGGATGTTTGCTCAAGTTCAGGAACCGCACCCCGACTGTGCCCATGCGAAAGGATGCCGTCTTCGCCCAGGAGCAGCGCGGGTCGATTGGCGACCTGACGGCATCGCGAAAGGTGCGCGCGTTCGACATCCCGTCCAGAGCGGCCCAGGCGATGATCGAACACGGGGAAAAGCTACCGGAACACGTGGCCAACTGCCTTTACCTGGAGTGGTTCAGCCAGAGCAACGGGCGGGTGGTGATCGAGAGCACGGAGTTCGAACTCGATATTTCTCCACCGGAATGGCATCTGACGCCGGAGGAAGACCAGCAGCGGCTGGCCGATGTCCGCGCGGGTTGGAGCGAGTTTGTTGGCAAACTCGATGCCGCCGTCGAGCACCATGAGCGCGGCGCAAAAGACCCCGAGGAAGACTGGGACGAGCACGACTACGAGCGATTCCTGAGAGCATCCGACGCGCGCACGGACAAATACATGGAACTTCTCGACAAATATGGAGACTCCGCCGACGCGGAGCAAAAAATCGCTCAAGAGATGGGTTGGGCCAGGGAGTTGACGCAGGAGGAGGCTGAGGAGGAGGAACGGCACATCGACGAAATCAACGCAGCCTGCCAAGCCGCTTTGAACGAGCCGCCGCCTGAGCCCGACCCGCACCGCGAGGGCATTGACTGGATTCGCGCTGAACACGGCGAAGTCTGCCATCCGCTCCAGCATCGCTGCTTCGAGAGCGCGATGAAAATGTCGGATGCCTGCGATGAACTCGGGCTGGGCGAGGCGAACGACGACGCCGTCGGGCGGTTCCTCTTCGAATTTCAGATGACGAGTGTGAAACTTGGCGGCGCGCTTAATAGCATCGCGAAGGGAAATGAGCCGCACGATCCGGCTTTCACCGTCGCTTATCTGAAGCGCGCGCTGGACCACTTGCACAAGTCGCAGGCGGGGCTCGAAGATGTGGTTGTGAAGAAGGTGTTGCCTGAATCAGTTGTGGGCGAGGCGAGGCGCGAACTGTTCGAGATTCGCGAAGGCATCCTCCGGCTGATGGAGGAATTTCGGGACCGAAAGTAAGGCAGGCCGCGGCATTCGTCAGCGGCTTGCATTCGGCAAAGTGCCGGATGGAGAGACGCGCCTCGGTCCGCTTTCCCGGCAACCCCGGCCACCTGCTTTTCCCGCTTTGCCTGCGGCGCTCCGGAGGGCATTCTGGCGAGGGTCAATCATGAGTAAATCGAACAATATTTCGCTGGCGAGCCTGGGACGCATTGCGGGTTTGCCGGCCCTGATCCTGGCCTGGTGGAACTGCTGCGTGTTCGCCGCGCCCACTCCGGACGAAGCATTGCGCCGGATGCAGATCGCGCCGGGCTTCGAAGTTGCGATGATCGTTGCTGAGCCGCACATTCGCCAGCCGGTCACGATGAGTTTTGATGATCGGGGCCGGATTTGGGTGATCCAATATCTTCAATACCCGGAGCCGGAAGGATTGAAGCCGGTCGAGGTGGACCGCTATTTGCGCACGAAATACGACCGCGTGCCCGAACCGCCGCCGCGCGGACCGAAAGGAGCGGACCGAATCACGATTTGCGAAGACACCGACGGCGACGGGCGGGCGGACCGTTTTAAGGACTTTGTCACAGGACTGAATCTGGCTTCCGGCATGGCGCTCGGCTATGGCGGCGTCTTCGTTGCCCAGCCGCCCTATCTGCTTTTCTACCCGGACAAGGATGGCAATGATGTTCCGGACGCCGACCCGGAGGTTTTGCTGACCGGGTTTGGCATGGAGGACTCGCATGCATTTGCGAACTCGCTGGTCTGGGGGCCGGACGGCTGGCTTTACGGCGCGCATGGCAGCACAGTGACGGCAAGGATTCGCGGCATCGAATTTCAACAGGGCATCTGGCGCTATCATCCCGTCACGAAACAGTTCGAGTTATTTGCCGAGGGCGGGGGCAACACCTGGGGCGTGGATTTCGACGAGGAAGGAAACCTGATTGCGGGCACGAACTGGGGCCAACAAATCGGTCTGCACCAGGTTCAGGGAGCCTATTACGTGAAAGGTTTTGCAAAACACGGGCCGCTGCACAATCCGCACAGTTACGGCTATTTCGAGCATATTCCCTACAACGGCTTTCAAGGCGGCCACGTGACTTGCGGCGGCATCGTCTATCAAGGCGGGGTTTTCCCGAAGAAATTTCACGGCGCCTACATCGCGGCGAACCTGCTGGCTAATGGCGTTTACTGGCATGCTTTGGAAAAAGAGGGATCGAGTTTTCGCGGTCATTGGGGCGGCAAACTGCTGCAAACCGACGACGCCACCTTCCGGCCAATCGATTGTCTGACCGGTCCGGACGGCGCTGTTTACGTGGTGGACTGGTGCGATAAACGGGCCTCCCATGTCGATCCGGTCGATACCTGGGACCGCAGCAACGGGCGCATCTATCGGATCGCGCCATCGGGAACGCCCTGGCCAAAGCGGTTTGATCTGGCCGCGCGTTCCAGCGGCGAACTGGTGCAACTGCTTTCGCACACGAACAACTGGTATCGCCGTCATGCCCGGCGCCTCCTGGCCGAACGCAAGCATCCGGACGTCATTCCAACGTTGCTTTCGAACACTCTCCAGACCGCAAATCGGCGGCTTGGCTTGGAATCTCTCTGGGCGCTTTACCTCAGCGGCGGTTGGAACGACGAAACAGCCGCGAGACTGTTGCAGCATCCCTATGACGCCATCCGCGCATGGACAGTGCGATTTCTGGGCGACGAACGCAGCGTTGCGCCTGAGCTGCATTCGAAGCTGACGGCCCTCGCGGCAGCCGAGCCAGGCGGCGTCGTCCGCAATCAACTCGCCTGTTCGGCCAAACGGCTTTCCGGCGAGCAGGCGTTGCCCATTGTTGCCGCATTGCTTCGGCGCGACGAAGACGCCGCCGATCCGCAAATTCCGTTGTTGATCTGGTGGGCCCTCGAGGACAAAGCCATTTCCCATCGGGCGAGCGTGCTTGGGTTGTTTCAGGCGAATGGGATTTGGGACAAGGCGCTGGTTCAAAAACACATTGCCGAACGGGTGGCGCGCCGTTATGCGGCAGAAGGGACGGAAGCCGGTTTTCGGGCTTGCCGTCAACTGCTGGAGTCCGCCCGGCGCGCCGCTGGCGGCGAAGCATTGCGTTCTGCGCAAGTCGAAGCGCTCTTGCGCGGTATCGATCTCGCCCTGGCCGGTCTGGCTCCGAAGATGGCGGCGCCTTTGCGCGAGTGGGTGGAAGAGAACTGGACCGCGGATAATCCGAGCCTGGTCCTGGTGCGAGTGGGAGTGCGGCTCGATTTCCCTCCGGCCGCCCGCGAGGCTTTGCGGCGCCTGGCCAGCGATCAAACCGCCGAATCGGAACGCGTCAGTCTGATGGAAGCGTTGCCGGCCAGCGCCGAAGCCGGACCGGTGCTGCTTCAGGTTCTGAAGAAGTCCAAATCAACGCGATTGCAGTCTGGCGCTCTTTCGGCCCTGGCGCGTTTCGCTGATCCTGAAATCGCCGACGCGTTGATTGGGCTTTATCCCACATTCAATTC
>CAZCUL010000599.1:0-2662 GCA_964501475.1 uncultured Verrucomicrobiota bacterium
ACACCGCTTTGCGGTGCTCGGCACTGACAGAAAATGTCCAAACTCCAGTGCGGGCCAGAGGCCCGTGGTCCGGATCAGGGCAGGGACGGCGCGCTGCGCCGTCCGCGCCGCGTTCAGCGGCGCAGCCATTCCGCCCGCTGCTGCGCGGGCGGGGACATCGCAGCGCGATGGCCCTTTGGCTCCGGCTTCTGCCACGACCGAGAAAGCCAAAGCGGCGTCGCGCTTTGCTTGCCCCCGCAGTCCACAATTAGCCACATCGCAGCACGGTTTGGAACTCGAAAGGGCCGGGGAATTCTCTCGCGTCATCGCGTTTCCCGGCTGCTGCGGCTGGAGACAGCGGCGCTCCGGGTTAAAATGAATTGCCGCGGCGGGGCTTGCCGGTCTGAAAGGGCTTCTCAGACCTCGGCGTTTTCGCTACCATTCGCCGAAGTCGGGATTGCCATGCATTGGCTGTTGAAAACCTTGATCGGACTTTCCAGAGCATCTGCACTTTGCCCATGCCCGTTTCCGTCGCGGGTTGCGAAGCGGACTCTTGTGATGGGGGCCTGTTTGTGCGCGGCGCTTGTTCAGGCAACGCCGGCGAACAAGGCGGCTTTGCAGCGCCATTACGCGACCTTCCTGGCCGAGGAACTCAACCAGTGCTCGACCTGCCATTTACCTGCCAAACTCGAACATCCGCCGGAAAGTCTGGACGAGTTTCCGCATAACCCGTTTGGCGCCCGCCTCCGAGCTTTGGGCGAGCAACTTCGCGCCGAGGGCGGTGATGCAAGCCTGCCGGAACGTCTGCAACGCATCGCCAGAGAAGACAGCGACGGCGACGGGACACCGAACGAGCTCGAATTGCTTCTCGGCCGCCGGCCTGGAGATGCGATGGACGTGCCAACTCCGGCCGAGCTTGGTCGAAAGGCGGGAGTTCAATCGGCCTTTGCGGCATTTTTGAATTCGTATCGCTGGAATCCTTTCCGGCCCGTGCAGCGCACAGACATTCCAGCCGTGAAGAATACCGCGTGGCCGCGAAATCCAATTGATCATTTCATTGCGGCTGCGCACGAAAAGGGCGGGATGAAACCCCGGCCGCCTGCCCGGAAGGAGATCCTGCTGCGCCGCGTCTATCTGGACCTGATCGGCCTGAATCCTTCTCCCGAGGAACAGCGCGATTTTGCCAATGACGCTGCGGCGGACGCGTATGAGAGGGTCGTGGACCGGCTTCTGGCGGACCCGCGTTATGGAGAGCGCTGGGGACGGCATTGGATGGATATCTGGCGCTACAGCGATTGGGCCGGCTGGAGCGGTGGAAAGCAAATCCGCGACAGCAAGCCGCATATCTGGCGCTGGCGCGATTGGATCGTGGAATCGCTGAACGAGGATCGCGGTTATGACCGGATGCTGATGGAGATGCTTGCCGCGGATGAGCTCGCGCCGGAAGATCCGGATGCGCTGCGGGCCACCGGTTATCTGGTGCGGAACTTCAAACTGCTCAGCCGTGAACAATGGCTGGAAGACACCATCAAACACACCAGCCAGGCGTTCCTCGGCCTGACCCTCGGTTGCGCCAAGTGCCACGACCACATGCACGAACCCATTTCCCAAAAGGAGTATTATCAGGTCCGGGCCATTTTCGAGCCGCACGAGGTCCGCACGGATCGCGTTCCCGGCGAACTTGACCGCGAGAAAGCCGGTTTGGCGCGGGTCTTTGACGCCAAAGCGGAAGCTCCCACCTGGCTGTTTGCGCGCGGAGATGAACGCAGCCCAATGACAAATGAAGTCATTCAGCCGAACGTGCCGCGCTTTCTGGGCGGGCGTTTTGAACCGAAACCGGCATCACTCCCCCGATTGGCCCATCAACCGGACAAGCGCCCGTTTGTCATTCGCGACACCATCGCGGCCAGCGAAAGCGGTGTGCGCGCCGCAGAGCGAACGCTGGCCAAACTGCGGTTGAAGGAGGATGCGCCCTCCGCCAGGATCACCGAAGCCGAATCCGCGCTGGAGACTGCGACGGTGCGTCACGAATCGCTGTTGGCCACACTGCGCGTAGAACTCCTGGAGGATGAAGGCCAGAAGGGCGGCGACTCCTGGAAATCTGCAGCCGAAGCCGCTACGGAAGCTCAGCGGCGCCTGGCTGTATTTGAGGCCAGACAGCAGGTTCTCGTCGAAGGCAACGCCAAAGAGAGCCTGGCGGCGAAGGCCGAATCCGCGGCGCAAGCTCTGGCGGCGGCCGAGTCGGCGGCTGACCAGTCCCGGACCGACAAAGCGCGCAAAGAATCTGAGAAAGCAGCCAAGGAACTGGAGACAACCAGGAAGAAATTAGCCGATGCGGAAGGCGTCTTGTCCAAGGCAGAAATGGAACTGAATGCGGAGCCGGGCACTGCTTACAAACCGCGCCCCGCCGAGAATTATCCGAAGGAAAGCACCGGACGCCGTCTGGCATTTGCGCGTTGGGTTGCAGACCCGAAGAATCCACTCACGGCGCGTGTCGCTGTCAATCACATTTGGGGCCGTCATTTTGGGCGGGGCATTGTGCCGAGTGTCACTGATTTCGGAGGGAACGGCCAACCGCCCACGCATCCGGAATTGCTGGATTGGCTGGCCGGCTGGTTTATCGAAAACGGTTGGAGTCTTAAAAAACTTCATCGCCTGATGGTCATGTCGGCGGTTTACCAGC
>CAZCUL010000600.1:0-4689 GCA_964501475.1 uncultured Verrucomicrobiota bacterium
GAATCCGAACTCAACGAGAAACGACTGCGGTAAGTTTGGTTCAGTCCGCATTCGATACACATGCTCGGTGATGGCGAATTCTGAAAAAGGGAAGCCATCGCCAACCATCGTGACATGCGGTTCGAACTCGCCGGGGCGTCCGCCATCTTTGTAGAGCAGCACATCACCACTTTGAACGTGCCCTTTATTCATCGCTTGGAAGAACTCGCGAGGCACGAATGTCGTTTTGCCGTAGTCGAAACGGCCAATGCCAACGATGCTCTCAGCGCCAACGCTGGGCAATCCCTCATGTTGAACGGCGGGTTGGCGAGGTCCTTCCGGACTGGCACAAAATCGGCCTTGAGGTCGGGATGCAAATCCGCTCGGAAGCTGTCGGCGTTGCGCGGGCCGACGTGTTGTTGGATAACGGCGAAATCTTGTGCTGATGGCCTTTTCATGATTTCAGGCCGGGGGATTCAATCTGGCGCGATACGTTTCGAGATCAGCATCTGTGACTTCTTTCGGAGAAACGAGTTTGTAGTGCTTTTCCGACGATATCGTGACGCCATTTTCACCAGCCTCGAACTCTAACAGGGCGATCACTCCCTCGTCCATGAATTGGGCGGCTATCGGCCTGCAAACGAGTAGCGGAAACTTGGTCGCGCAAACGGCAAGATCCTGCTCGATCTGGACGATGCTCAGTTTGTCTTTGCCGCCCTTGGCCTGAACCGGAAACACGTAATGCGCGCCTTTCTTGTCCACGCCGATATAAATTTCGTCAGTTTCGACCTGCCCCATCGATGGAACTGTCGTGCGCAGGTGGTTCTGGAGCGAATAGCAGGCGACGCCGCTGAAAATATCCACCAGCCGGTTGTATCGGACTTTGGCAAGCAAAGCCTGTTCATCGCTGAATGCGTATTTGGCAACGATCCCCGGTGTGGCATCGGGCACTTTCGTCACCGCCATGTGTTCGTTCGGAAGAATTGGCGTGTTCTTGACCAACGCAAAACTATACCTACTGCGCCCGGCTGGGCGGATGATCCAGATTTCCTGGTCACCAGCCAGCGAGGTGATTGCTGCTGGCAACAGCGCCCGATACCGGAAGCTATAAACCAAATCGCCGAGATTCTTTGGAAGCTTCACCTTGAGCTTGGCGGCGAATTTTTCTATTTCCTCACGCTCAAACGGCACTTCGCGCATCCCTTTTTTAAATTTTGAGAAAAAAAGCTTTTCGATGATTGCGGAGTAACGGTTGATGCGCTTTGAGGTATTGGTGGCCGGTTTCGTTTTCATGCTCGGTTCAACTGGTTCATCCTTCATGGTCAAATAATTTCCGGCAGTGTGTTGTGGCCAGCCGTTAAGCTTCGGCGGGCCGGGCCAGCGCAGTATGACGACTTCCTCTCGCAACTGTTCCTTGGTGGCGGTTGCCAAGCGCGTGCGGAAAAGATCGATACCTGCCACTTCGTAACCAACGGACTTCGCCAGGTCCGCGAGCAACTGACCGGTGCGGATCATCACGCGCAAATAAGACGCCTGATCACCGACCACGTAGGCAAGTTGAGCACCGGGGCGCAGAACTGGACGCAGCTCCATGAGATGCCGGAGCATGCCGCCAAAATACAACTTTGTAACGCGAGCATAGAGCCGTTCGAAGCCTGAAGTTTTTCCAAGCTCGATCCGCCGCCGCTCAATCGCTTCGGCAATCTGCTGGATGGCCTCATGGCTCTCAACGAGTCTGTCGTCGGTGTCGCTTTTATAGACGCTCCGGGTATTTGAGCGAACCAGGTTCTGTTTCAACCGGCGCAGGTCGTCCTTGCTTTTGATGAACCCCAGCAACACGGATTCAAGCCGAGTCGTCCGCGTGTAATCTTTCTCGTTGGGATACGGGGGAGATGTAATCACGGCATCGATTGATGCCGGTCGCAAAAGGATCGCGAGGTCGCGCGCGTCCGCTTGATGAACGATTGCCGGCGTTGCAGACTTGGCTTGCAGGTGACGAATATCCTCCGCGACCCTCTTGACCGCGCGCAGCCATGGACCAACTACGGCTGCATCCGGCTTGATCGCACCCACGCCAATTTCAGGTCCGAAATGCAGATTACTGATTTCGTTAACCAAGCTCTTCGCCAACGCAATGTGTTCATGTGCCAAAAATCTCGGTTCGCGATTCTCGTCCAAAACTTCAAGCAGCACCAAAACCTTGTGGAGCGGAAGTGGACTGATTGAATCTCTCAGCAAGAGCTTAAGAAGTTCAGGAGCCAACCCTCGGAGGGCGGCTTGAGGTTTGGCCTGCCTCCCGAATAGTTCGAGAGCCCCTTCGTCTTGGATTCCTTGCTCGTCGAATTTTTGCAGCGCCAGTTTCGCGATGCGCGCCGCGTGTGCGACCAGCTCGTCTGCATCCACTTCCCAATCAACCTTTGTGCGGCTAGCAAAGACAGCCATTGGATTTGGCTCAATACCGCAACTCGGAATGCCGAGCTTTTTGCATTCAACAATCGTTGTGCCCGTCCCGCAAAACGGGTCTAAGACGTTGTGCTTCGAATCCAAACCAAACCGCTCGACATAAGTCCGCACTATGTGAGCGGGGTAAGACAGAACGAAACGATACCAATCATGGGCGGCGCGATCCTCCAAGCGGAGCTTGTTGTCCTCACGCGTTGTCTGCAAAAGGGAGCTTTGTGCGCTTGGTTTCGCAGCCTCTGCCAGAGAAATCATGTTGTAATCGTCCTCTCGGACTTGTCGCACTGATTTCATGTTTCGCGTTCTGGTCCCTTGATTTGACTGAAGCCGGATGGATGCATCGGCGGCGAGCGTAGGACGCTAAGTTGCTGCTTTCAAGAACGGTTCCCGGCGAAAACTTCGACATTCCCGCCAGCCGAATGGTCTTGTACTCTCGCCAGCGAATCTGGACGTCCGAATGCCGAGCTCGTCACTGGGCCGCGGAATTCAAGGCTTTGGAGAAGGAAATCAAAATTGCCTGGCTGAAAGGGTGAACGCCTCATCCCCTGTAACCCCTATGAAGCGGCAGTTCCGACTGGTGTCATTGCATCAGACTGTTCGTGTGTTCGCCAGGCGGAATCTACTTTCAAATGTGCAGGAGACTGTGATTTTTGCCGCTCGGCGGATTGGAGCCGGCCTGGACCGTGGCAGCTATGCCGCTACGGTTTGACCGCTTTGACCTCGACCCTGGGCGGGTGCGCATAATCATGCCAAAGCCGGTCGATCTGTTCGGCTGAGGGAGGGCCGTCCTGGACCACGAAGCGATAGCGCGCGGTGTAGGTTTGCCCGGGCTCGATGGACATGTCGCCAGCCTGCTGGGGGGCAAAGTTAAAGAATGGTTCGGTGGGATGGATGCGCATCGGCTCCGGGGCGCGAAAGTTGTCCGGATGCCCCAAAACGGCAATCCCGGTCAGCTTGTCTCCAACGCGGCCGCCGATGTGACACCAGCGGGCGCGGGTGGCATGTCCCTTGACGCGGTTGGTCTCGCCGTTTGCCGTGAGAAAGGAAGTGTTATTAGGCCCGTTCCAATCCCAGTGGCCGCGAAAACCGATGCCGCCATATCGGTTCTCGGGAAGTTTCAGCGGGTCCTCCGTGGCGCATTGCTGCTCGGAGACGAAATCAAAAAGCCAAAACGGTTTCTCCCGGGCTGATCCTCGATAAACGGTAACATGCCAGGCCTCGTTCAATGCCGCTTTGGGTTCGGCTGCGGTTAGATCGACGAACCGATGTCGAGAGCGGAATCCGGCGTGGACGGGTCCGCTCCAATGAGCGTCCAAAGCCACAAATTCGATCGTCCCTTTGGCGTCGCCCATGTTCCAGAAATCGGGCGCGCGACCTTGAAACTCCGTTTTCGTCCACGCGAACCAGATGCCGTGATGGTGGATGTGGTTGGCCGGATAATCGTCGGTGACGACCAGCCCCGATGGACTGTAAACCGGGTGGAGATATCCGCCCCGGCGAAATCCGGGTTTGATGTTGTCGCGCGGCAATTCGCTCCTTTCGGCCTGATATTGAAGGATGGCCTTGTTGCCGCTGGAAATCCTGAGAACGCCTTCTTTAAATTCCGCTTTCACGACCTCGAGGGGAGAAACTGGTTTCGGGAGGAGCAGATAAATCCGTTCCTCCCCCTTTCGCATCGTTTCCGTGAGAAAATGGACATTCCCCTTTCCATCCGGCTGCAGAGGAATCATCTCGTCGCCCGGCCCGCGGAGGGCGCCCGCTTCTCCGGCATCGTCCGGCAGGCGGAAGGAAACCGGAGTGCTGATCCGGTCGAAATCGCCGGCCTTTACGGTGATGGAATAAGTCGTCAGCCTGTCTGCCGGGAGACAGACCAGCGGGAAGAGGAAGAACGGCGCCAGCCAAAAGAGGATTTTCATGGCTGCTTCTTTGCTCCGACGCGCGAACGGCGTCAAGCCCGGCGTGGAAGCCCGGTTAACACGGTTGGCACGAATCGAGAGCGCCTGGCGGTTTGAGTCGCAAGCGAGGGAGAAGCATGGTGGGTTGGCTGGGACTCGAACCCAGGACCAACGGCTTAAAAGGCCGCTGCTCTACCGACTGAGCTACCAACCCATTCCTGAGGTCCGACTCATCGTGATCAAGAAGAGAGGGGCGCGCAACCTAAACAAGCACGCTTTGGGGCGCAAGCACTTTTGAGGCGCGCGACGCCGGGCGACGGCCGGGCGACTTTTGCATTTTGTTTTAGCTGTCGGC
>CAZCUL010000601.1:0-5072 GCA_964501475.1 uncultured Verrucomicrobiota bacterium
CCGCGGCGCGCGAGCGCCTCCGCAGTGTTCAAGTATCCGAAAGCCAGCGATGTCAGGACAGCCGATTGCCACTTCGAGCCGGGCCCATTGAATGCCGCACCGTAATCGATTAAGGTTTCCGCGAGCGCGGCTTGCACACCAGCTTCGGCCGGAGGATCACTCGACACCAGCATACTCATGGTAGTGCATTTCTCTCCGTACATGTCTGCGAGCGCATCGACCTCCGATCCGGCATCGAGCAGACACTTCGCAACTTCCACCGCATTTGATGGCGTCACCTGTCGCCCGCGCTCGACGCCGTTGGCCGCGATGTAATGAAGCAGTGTCGCGTGATGCCTGCGCGTCGACCGGGCGCGCACGAGTTTCGGATTCCCGCTCAAGAGTGCGCGAAGCGTCACGACGTCACCGGAGATGACTGCCTCGACTGCGGTTTCGAATCGTTCTACCGAACGATCGCGCCTGACGACATCCGTGAACTCCGCCAGGTCCGCCCAATTGTCAAAGCCGTATTCATGAGCAACGACTATTTGTGCGTCCCCGATGTCGAGCGACGTGCCTCTGACATCTCTGGCCGGCCTGTCACGAAAGCTCGGGTGCTCCCACTTGAATCGCCACACCGCGTCTTCGTCGCCGGACTGCAATGCATTTAGCAGCGCCGCAGCTTGTTGTTGGTATTCCGGCAGGGCAGCGCGAAACGGGAGAGAGTTGGCGATGCTCATGATGACACCTCCTTACACTAACGACTTCGCCGCTTGCCGGATTTGTCTTGCGCCTCTAATTCGCGGACCACTTTCTTCAATTCCCTCAACTCCTCCTCGGTCACCTTGGCTTCCTCAACCAGGTAGGCCACGAATGGCGTCAGCGATCCGCCCAGCGCCGTGTTCACAAAGTCGCGCACCAGCCTCTGGAGAAGACTCGCTTTCGGAACCCGCGGCGAATAGCGATAAACGCCATCGATCCTCTTGCGCGTGAGGTAGCCCTTCTTGCGCAGTCGCTCCACCACGGTCAAAATGGTGGTGCGCGCGAGTCCTCTCATCTCGGCCATCTGCGCGGTCAACTCCCGCACGCTCAACGGATGATGATCCGAAATGTAACTCAAGATTTCCAATTCTCCGCGACCGATGTTCGGAGGGTTCGCCATGTCGTATTTGGATTTCCGAGATTACCGAACCGCTGCCACACCGCAATCACGTTTGGGGGAAGCAAGCCCAGTCTTGCATTCTGCCGCGGGCGCCGTGCGGAGAGTTCGGGTGCAAGAATGTCATTTGAGAAACGGGGGAATTCACCGAAGAACGTGTCGGTTCGTTTCCCTCGTTCAGGCTGATGGTTATGTCGTCGAAACCTGCTGACATTAGCTGCGAACATGTACTGGACGACTTCTGTCGTCAATTTGAAAGATTGCGAAGTCGAATGACAAGCGGACAGCGCCATCACCGCCAGACAGAATTTCATGCGAGACAGACAGCCGCTTGCTCAGGAAGAATGAGAATGAGCAAGCACCGATTTAACACTGACAAGATTGCAGATGTTTCAACCGCCGAGATCACGAGGCGGGATTGTGAACAGATCATGGATGCGGCAGTCCCGCACCACCTGGCCAATCACGACCAGGGTTACGGTGCCATTTTCTACACGCAGGACGACACGAGGCTCCTCCTAACCAGCCTGGCCAGCCTGCGGGCGGCGGGCTTCAGCCGGACGTTCTGCGAATTACTCAAGCAAGCCTCGATGGCCGGCATCCGCTACATCCGATTTGACGCGGATGGCGAGCGGCTGAAGCCGCGACGCAAGTAAGCGAGGAGTCACTTCCGAGCGCAGGCCCTTTCGTCTGCTGGGACGCAGATGGAGTTGTCTTCGGCAATCCAAATCTAGTCCAACAGAATTCCGTGCGAGATGTCGTCACCAGACCCAACGGACGCTGGCAAATCTACTTTCAAGACGAATTCTATCAGGCGACCACCGGTAGAAAGCTGAACTGCGTTCACATTCATGGAGTCTCGCGCAGCGCGCCCGCCTGCTACCTGCCCAAAGAAGTGCAATTGCGAGAGAACATCGAGTTCACCGCCGACATTCAATACTCGTGGGCCTGGCCTGCGCGGGCCGCAGCTCACGTCGTGTTCCGCGACACCGAGGCAAGGAAGCCCTATCACTACGTCATGTCGGGGGAGGAACTTAAAGAGTTCTTCCGTGGACTCCGCGAGCGGCAAATCCGCAACGGCTCGCGAGGTTTTACAGGACGGTTCACCTTTGTAAAGAAAGGCACGAGCCTGTTCACGCGGCCGATCATTTCCTGAGATGAGCCGTAAACCGACATCACCTTCCGCAGCCAGCAGGCCGAGGCCCAGATTTTCCACCGAGGACCGGCGCGCATTCCAGCGCAGCAAACCGTTTGAGTTTCCCGCCAGAAACTACGGAAAGAACCCAAAGGGCTTCGTGCTGCGCGCTGAACCGACCGGCGACACCTGGAAGTATCACGAGATTTCCGTCCGGGCTTTCCGCAAAGGAAAGGCAATAGCGGACATTCTTGTGGGGCTTGACCGCCGCGGGAATCTCCGTGTCTTGGTCACCGCCGACGGAGAGGGAGATGGTGAGCACGCCGTCGCCGTGCATCCAGAGAAGCCCAGAGGTCAAGACAACGTGCGGGAGATCTATAACAACAGGCATGAAGAAAAGCACCAAAAAACAATTCTACCTCGTCCACAACGTTGACGGCGTCAGTCTCGAAATGGCGGGCGGCCCGTTTCACACTGATGGGGAACGGGAGGAGGCGCTCATCCATCTCGTGTCAGCAACTTCCGGACTGAAGGCTGATGGAGCGGATACGGTGCATGCACTCGACATCGTTCGGGGGAAACCAGTGCTCGCCGACTACGCCGGCGGCTACATCGAAAACATTCGTTGGGTGGCTGACGGTTGCAAGGAAGACGAGCAACCGTCCACTTGGAACACACCGGGTTTCGCGCTCATCACACGCAAGAAAGTAGAGAAGCGACGGGCAATCGTTTGAGACCGCCGTCACGGAATGCCTGCTCGTCCTCGCCGCCTTTTTGCACGATTTCCGCAACCTGCATTTTGATGTTGTACAGCAGTAGTCTTTTGCACGCTCCTGAGAACTACGGTTGAAAAATCAGTTTTGTAGCGCGAATGAGATGGTTCACTCAAATGTATTTGCAGCCTGGGACGCTACGTCTGTCGCAGCAGGAAAGCCATGCGTTAAAAACGTAACGCAATCCTCTTGACATCTCCCGACTATGCGTTAAAAACTTAACGCACGAAATGAAACGGACCATGCCACACTCAACCGAACTTAGCCGCCGAGAGCGACAGATCATGGACATCCTCTTCACCCGCGGCGAAGCGACTGTGAACCAAATCTGCGAGGCGTTGCCCGATCCGCCGACGACGATGGCCGTGCGACGCATGATGCACATCCTCGAAGAAAAGGGGCACCTTTCCCGCCGCGAAGAGGGGCGCGAGGTGGTCTATGCGCCGCGCGAGGCGAAGGACAAGGCGGGGCGGACCGCGTTCCAGCGCGTGCTGGAGACGTTCTTCGGCGGCTCCTTGGAGGAGGCGCTGTCAGCGCACCTGCTGTCGCGCAAGAACAAGATGACCGGTGAAGAACGTGACCGGCTGGTCAAACTCATCGAACAGGCGAGGAAGGAGGGCCGATAAAATGAACCGCGTGCTGATTCCTATCGTTGCGCTATTCAGCGCGGCTTTGCCCCTGTTAATTGACACTGCGTTGAAAGGCGCGGCTCTGCTCGTCGTAGCCGGCGTTGTCACGATCGCGTTATGGAAAGCTTCGGCGGCGACACGGCATCTGGTGTGGTTGTTCACAGTCGCCGCATTGCTCGTACTACCAGTGCTCTCGGCACTGTTGCCCGGCTGGCGGGTGCTCCCCTCGTGGACCGCAATGGCAGCACCGGCGAAGCCGCTCCCGATGGCGGAAGCTCAACCAACAACACCAGTCCTCCAACCATCTGTTGCAACGCCCACGCCTGCCGTCGTCCCAGTCATTCGCAATTTTTCAGCGCCGCGGACCTTGCCGGAGAAGGCGCTCACGATTCGCGACTGGTTTCCCCTCGTTTGGGCCGCGGGCTTCGCCTTGCTTGTCATCCGGCTGTTCGCGGCCTATTGGCTTCTGCGCCGGTTGGCGAGGAGATGCACCGCCGTCACGGATGAACGGCTCGCCCGAGTGCTGGAAGCGGCGCGCAGACAACTGGCCATCCGCCAGCCTGTTCAGATGCTGATCGATTCGCGCAAGACGATTCCCATGGTCTGGGGCCTTCTGCGCCCTCGTCTGCTCTTGCCTGCCGAAGCCTTGGAGTGGAGCGACAGCCGGCTCCGTTCGGTGCTCCTCCACGAACTCGCGCACGTCAAGCGATGCGACTTGGCAGTGCAATGGCTCATACAGTTGGCGTGTGCGTTGCACTGGTTCAACCCGCTAGTCTGGTTTGCTGCGTGGCGTTTGCAGGTGGAGGGCGAACGAGCTTGCGACAATCTTGTTTTGGCCAGCGGTGTGGGCGCGTCCGAGTACGCCGAGCATCTGCTTCACGTTGCGACGAATCTTGGACCCGCGCATCGGACGCATGTTTGCGGCCTCGCGATGGCGCGTCCCTCGCGGCTAGAGGGGCGGCTGCTTGCAGTGCTCAACGGCCGGTTGAATCGCCACGGCGTCACACGCCCGTTGGCGCTGGTGACTTTGGCGATCGGACTCGGCGTGACGATCCCCGTAGCAATGTTGCGTGCGGCGGATGGGAAGAAACCTGTAGCGCCCACAGCCAATCCGTCGGCACCGGAACAAAACTCCACGCCCTCGGACTACTCTTCCGAGCCAGTAAAACCGTGGATGGTGACGGGGCGCGTGACTGATCCTGACGGCAATCCGCTCGCCGATGTGGAAATCTGGGTTCATGCCGGCGTGGGATCGATGCGGCGTACCGCCATCACGAATACGGGAGCCGACGGGCGCTATACGGTGCCCTTCGGGCGCGGCATTTGGACGCCGAAAGATACACCAAACCTGCAGTTCGCCCACGTTTCCGCGCATAAGGCCGGCCTTTTCGAGAAGA
>CAZCUL010000602.1:0-7945 GCA_964501475.1 uncultured Verrucomicrobiota bacterium
AAATCCGGCAATGGGAGGTCCCCAGCGGCAAGCTCACCCGGGTCGTCGAAGGGCATCAGGACGCGGTCTATGCTCTGGCAATCTCGCCGGATGGAAAGACGCTGGCGACCGGCAGTTACGACCAGAAAATCAAACTTTGGAACATGGAAGACGGCAAAGAGATCAAGACATTGACCGGTCACAACGGGGCGGTCTTCGATCTGGATTTTCGGGCGGATGGAAAACTCCTCGCCAGCGCAAGCGCGGACCGGACGGTCAAGCTTTGGGAGGTGGCTTCCGGCAGACGGCGCGACACGCTTTCGCAGTCTCTCAAGGAACTTCACGCAGTCGCCTTCCAGCCGGATGGCAAGACTCTGGCAGCGGGCGGAGTGGACAACCGGATTCGCATTTTGGAAATCAGCGAAACTGCCGCCGAAACCACCAATCCGCTGCTCGAATCGAAGTTCGCGCACGAAGGCGCCATCCTGGCACTTGCTTACTCGACTGACGGCAAATTGCTCGCCTCGAGCGCGGACGACTCGACGGTGAAGATTTGGGAAACAGCCGGAATGCAAGAGCGCGCGCTTCTGGAGAAACAGCCGGATTGGCCGTCGGCAATTGTTTTCGCCCTGAGCAACAAGGCGCTGGTGGCCGGGCGTCTCGATGGAACCATCGAGTTTTATGACAGCGCTACCGGCAAAGTATTGCCGCCGTCTCCGCCCGGTCTGGCGCGGGCCGAACCGCGCGGTTTTCAGCGGGGCGCTCCCGCGCGCATCAGGCTTCATGGCTCGAACCTGGTCCAGCTTGCCGAGCTCAAACTTCACCATCCCAAGCTTCAAGGCCGCTTCCTGCCGGAGGACGTCGAGAAGCCGGACGTGGCATGGGTTGAATTGACGGCTGCGCCGGACCTGGCTCGAGGCCCCTACGAACTCTCCGTCGTCCATCGCGGCGGTGAAAGCGGTCGCATCAAGGTTTACGTGGACGACCTTCCGCATCTCTATGAAAGGGACGACCTCCCGGTTGCGGCGGAGAGCCTGCCGGCGACCTTTTGGGGGGGGATTGAATCAGCGGGCGACACAGACTCGGTGGAATTCAACGCGCGGGCTGGCGAGCGCATCGTTTTTGATCTGGCATCGAAAAGCATCGGCGGAAAGGCGAACGCGGTTCTGACCCTGTCCGATGCGGACGGCCGGGTTCTGGCCAGCAACAACGATTTTCCAGGCGGCGATCCATTTCTCACGCATAAGTTCGAGAGTGACGGCCGTTACCGCATCGAGATCAAGGACCTGTTGCTGGGAAATTCGCCGGAGCATTTTTATCGTCTCTCTTTCGGTGCCTTTGCCTATGTCACAGGAATCTTTCCTTTGAGCGCGCCGGCGGGAGGTGAACGGGAAATCGAGCTTATCGGACACAACCTTTCGCCGGCCGCGACGGTGAAGGCAAAAGCGGAGAAGCCCGGAGAAGTTGAAGTGCCGCTTGATCCCGACAAGTTTCGCAGCCGGGGAAGTTTCAAGTTGATTGCAAGCGATTTGCCGGAGCTGGTCGAGGCCGAACCGAACGATCAGCCGGAGCAAGCCACGGCAATCCCGGCGCCGGGTTCGGTATGCGGCCGCCTCTGGAATGCGAATGGGGCCAAGGAGCGCTCCAGTCCCGATGTTGATTTGTTTCGAATCGAAGCCGGGAAAGGCGAGACGTGGATCATCGAGACGACTGCGGCGCAAAGAGGTTCGCCCGTCGATACCCGGATCGAGGTTTTGCACGGGGATGGCCGCCCGGTGGAACGGCTCCTTTTGCAGGCGGTTCGCGATTCGGCCATCACGTTTCGCCCCATCGATTCGGCCAGCCGGGAAGCGCGCGTCGAGAATTGGGAAGAGATGGATTTGAACCAGTTCCTCTACATGCAGGGCGAGATCGCGAAGATTTTTCGGATGCCGCAAGGGCCCGATTCCGGTTTTCTTTTCTACGCCGCGGCGGGCAAGCGACGGGCTTATTTCGACACCAGCGGCACAGCGCATGCGCTTGATGAACCCTGCTACGTCGTCGAGCCCCATCCGCCTGGAACGGCGCTGGTGCAAAACGGGCTGCCCGCCTTCACGCTTGATTATGCAAACGACGACGAAGGGGAACGCAAACTCGGAACCGATTCCAAGCTGCACTTTACTGCGCCGTCGGACGGCTCCTATTTGATCCGTGTCACGGATACCCGCGGATTTGGAGGGGAACGATTTGTTTATCGCCTGGTGGTGCGTCCGGCCAGACCCGACTTCAAAGTAACGCTCAATGGCGCGAACCCGACCGTCCCGCGCGGCAGCGGCCGGTCGTTTTCCTTGAGCGCCGAGCGCCTGGATGGGTTTGAAGGCGAGGTCCGGATCGAAGTCGAGGGCATTCCGCCCGGCTTTCTGGTGTCGAACCCGATTGTCATCCAGGAAGGGCACACTGAAGCTTCAGGCACACTTTACGCCACCATGGATGCGCCGGCTTTGAACGAGACCAACGCCGCGGCAACAAAGATCAGTGCCAGCGCCTTCATTGACGGGGAAAAGGTCACGAAAGAAGTGACCAACTTCGGCAGGATCAAGCTCGGGGATGCTCCCAAGTTATTTGTTTCGCTCGAACCCTACAGCGAATCGCCGCCCACCAATGACTTTCGCGGTTCGACTGCGCCGCTGGAAATGACCATCGCTCCGGGCGAAACCATTCCCGCACGCTTGCGCGTCCAGCGAAACGGCCACGAGGATTTGATCACTTTTACGGTCGAGAATCTCCCGCACGGGGTCATCGTGGACAATATCGGGTTGAACGGAGTACTGATTCCCAAAGGGGAAGATGACCGTCAGATTTACCTGAATGCGGCCAAATGGGTTCCGGAGACCAGCCGGTATTGTTACGCTATCGAGAATCAGGCTGGCCGGCAGACCTCGCGACCGGTCCTCTTGCACGTGCGCCGGCCAACAGAACAGGCGGCCGTGTCGGAACGTTGAAACTACCGCCCGCAGGGAAGGCATTTCTGCCGGAAAAGCGCGAGCGTCAAAGCTGGTTCGCGTTGGTAACAACGCCAAGCAACTCGCCGGCAGCATTGATGCGGGCCGTCCGATCCGCGGATTTCTCGATGATTTCGACCGTGTAAACGATCTCGCCGCCTTCCTGAACCTTTTCGATTTTCCTGATCGTGCCCAATCCTATGGCGTCGCCGGCGGTTTGTTGGACCGCTTCCGGCAGTTCAGAGAACGGCACGCCCAGGTCCGGCTTTGCGTCCGAACAGCCGCCCCCAACAAGGCTCAGTGCGAGCAAAGGCGCCGCAGCCCATCGAATCCATCCTGTTAAAGCGCTCATAGGTTCCTTTCGCAATTTTATCACCAAGGTCCGGTTCCCTCCGCCGCTTGCAGCACATAACGTTGGAAGAAGTTGGAAGAGTAGTCGGTGAAGCCGCCAAAGTTCAAGCATCATTCGGCGCCCGTGGATAAGGACCAGGCGGCTATTGACGCGGTCGCGGGTTGGGGCAAGACTCCCGGTCCGGTGAGATGACCACGGCAAACAAAATTACGATTTTCCGCATCCTGCTCGTGCCGTTTTTCATCGTGCAGGTCCTCTATTACGTCCAGAACGGCGAGGAAATCTACCGGGTGCTGGCGTTCGTCTCGTTTGTTCTGGCTGCGTTGAGCGATGCGGTGGATGGCTACATTGCGCGGCGCTACCATCAACGCAGCGAATTGGGAGCCGTGCTCGACCCGCTGGCGGACAAGTTATTGCTGATTTCAGGCATCATCCTGCTCAGTCTCAATAACGAACCTCACCTGCACCGCGTGCCTGTCTGGCTGCCGGTGACAATCATCAGCCGCGACTGCCTGCTATTGATTGGCCTGGTGGTGATCCATTTTACCTGCGGCAAAGTGGCCATTCGCACTCACCTCATTGGCAAGTGCGCGACGGTTCTGCAAATGACCACGGTCATTTGGGGACTGCTCAAGTGGGATTCGCGATGGCTGTTCGTCTGGGCCCTGGGGGCGGCCGTGGGCACCGGGATTTCGGGTGTGCTCTATACGATTGAAGGCGTTCGGCAGATCAGCACCAGCCCGGCGAGCGCGGCGAGCCAGAATCAACCCAAGACTTGATCCGGTGAGCCGGCGCCGCGTTGTTGGAACGCACCGGCAAAGCGAAGCGACGACGGCGCTTTGCAGGCAAGGCCGGGCTTTGAGTGACGACGGGATGTAGCGGGATGTAGGGAAAGCGCGAATAAAGCGGATAAAGGCCACGCGCGAGTTTCTCTTGCCTGCCCCGGCAACTCTTCTATGCTCTGCGTTGACCTGTGGGCGGGGTAGCCAAGTGGTAAGGCACGGCTCTGCAAAAGCTGTATTCGTCGGTTCGATTCCGACCCTCGCCTCCAACTCCAAACAGTTTGTTTTTCAGTGAGTTGCAGAAACCAGAGGAGGCAAGTGCCAGTGAAAGTGCCAGTGAAATCAAAACCGGGGCACTACGCATCGAAAACCCCGGCAGTACTCGGCAACCGCTGGAAATGACAGGATTCGCAGCCTGCCTGGTGTAGCTGATACACCCAAAGCCACGCGCGGCCTCATAGCATCGGACGCAAAGGTCTGTGCTATGAAACAGCGTTTCATTCTCTACCGCCGCAAGGTCGGCGGAATGTTCTACGTCGAGGATACCCAAACCAAAAAGCAGGAAAGCCTCGGCACGAAGGACCGCGCCGAAGCCAAGTCTCTTCTCAATGCTCGAAACGAGGCCGCCCGGCAGCCGCAGTTGAATCTCCAGATCGCCAAGGCTTACCTGGCGGGAACCGATTCGGGCGTCGCAACTCGGACGTGGCAAAATGCTCTTGATGCCATCATCGAATCGAAGAGCGGTTCAACGAAGGACCGCTGGCAACGCGCCGCCAAAGAGAAGGCGTTGGATTCGATTCGCGGGCGCGTGATAATCGAAACGCAGGCCGAACATCTGCTCGGCTGCCTCAAGGCCGGGACCGTCAGCACCAACATCCATCTTCGGAAGCTGCACAATTTCTGCCTGTCGATGAACTGGCTTCCGTGGCCGATCATTCCGAAACGGCTCTGGCCGGAAATCAAGTTCCGACCGCGACGGGCCATCACAGCAGAGGAACATCTTCTCATCATCGAACGTGAAAAAAATCCGGAGCGGCGGAACTTCTACGAGCTGTGCTGGCACCTTGGCGGCTCGCAAACCGACATCGCGAACCTGAAAGCGGAGGATATTGACTGGCCCAATCAGACCGTTGCGTACGCCCGGCAGAAAACCGGGAGCCTGGCCATGATCCATTTTGGCGAGGACATCGAGGCGATTCTGCGTCGTCTCCCTGCAACTGGTCCGTTGTTTCCTTACCTGGCGTCTGTCCGCGCCGGCGACCGTGCCACAGAGTTCAAACAACGGTGCGATGGATTGGGCATCAAAGGTGTTTCGCTTCACTCCTACCGCTATGCCTGGGCGGAACGGGCCAAGCAATGCGGTTACCCGGAACGGTTCGCGCAAGAGGCACTCGGTCACAACAGCAAGGCGGTGCATCGTGCCTACGCGCGGAAGGCAAAGGTGAAGTTGCCGTCGCTGGAGAGCTACGAAAGGCAGATGGCGGAGGGGCGGATCATCCAATTGCCGCCGCTTTCGTCGGAGCCGCGACAGCCGGAACGGAAGGGCCAAACCGTCGGTTGAACCGAGTATTCGCCGTTGTGGACCGCTCGCGAGGGGTCCGCCTGCGGGCGTTTCTCTCCCGCCAATAGCTGGCAATGGCATCGCTGGCGCGGGCGAGCCATTTTTCATCACGGCGAAGTTGCTCCAAAGTTTCGGTCGCAAAGAACTTCGTACTGTTGCGAGCGGGATGGCCGAGCGGTTTCAACAAGCCCGCCGCAACGAGCATCGGAATCTCGTGCGGCTCGAAACCGAGGAACCACGCGGTTTGGATTGCGTTGAGGCGCGCCGGGGCAATTTTCCAGCTCAGAAATTCAGTTTGTTGCGCGAGTTCGTTCATACCCGATTACGATTATCAAAGTTTGAGAGGCCGCAGGTGTATCAAATACACGCAACAACTGAGGAGCAACGTTGGAAAACCGAATCGAGCGGGTATTGCGGCTTTTTGACGGATCGATTGCTACAGGCAGCCCGAATCAGGAGTGTTTGACTGCCGACTGGGAACGTCACCCATGATCAAGCGCGCGCGACCGCCGTCGGCATCTGAAGACATGCGTGGAGAAGCGAGCATGATCCCAACAATTGCGCGCGTTTGCGGCGAGGTCGGTATTGGAGGCGGCGACTTACGCTTGCGGAACAAAAGCCAGGCAATTGCAGCAAAGCACGCCCATGCGAACGCCATGAACGGATAAACCCCGTTGTCAATGAACTCCAAAAGTTCATTCAGCAGTTTTCCGAAATGTAGAACCGGGTCTTCCATTTTTGAGCTGTTCGCCACTGCATTTTCGCGGCTGACGTTTGGAGTGTCAAGTTGCCGCTCGAAATCTCGTTACACAGTCACTCCAGCACGCCGCTTTTGACGAACGGCTTTATCTTGGGTCTCGGAATTTTTCCGCGCGGTGTCCTCCGGCGAATCCGTTTCGACTTGGCTGGGCGCTTGGTTCTTGGTCAGGTCCAGTTTCTCTTCGATTTCGCTCTGACGGCGGCTCAGGTGTTGGTAACGCTCCTCGTGCTCGAAAGCAGCGCCAACTTTGGATTCGAGTTCCTTCCCGCGCTTGTTAGCATCGGCAATATCGGCCTCCAGCTTGGCGGCGCGTTCCTCGAAACCTTGAACCGTGGCTTCGAGGGAACGAATCGTGCCTTGTGCGGTGTCAGTGACGCGCGCGGCGTAACTGTTCTTGCCGCGCACAACAGCTTCAACCGTGTTGTTGAAGCTGGGGCGCAGGAACAAATCGAAACCCGCGAAACGTCCAATACGAACGTCATCGCCAAATCGGTCCTTCAGCTTTTCGGCGCGTCGCAAGATCAATTCGCCGGCAACGCCACGGTTGTTCGTCTCCTGGCCTTCGAGTTCGATAGTGAACCTGTCGCCGGACGTATCCTGCCGAATCGTGATGTCCTGGCGGAGATTCGTCAGCCGCGCGGTGAACATCTCCGCGTCTTCGTGCGAGCGGCGTAAATTGGAACGGATGCGATACTGCTCCTCAGCGTGGGCGGAACGCAGCCGCGTGAGACGCATCAACTCGGCGTCCACTTGTGCCTTTTCAATCACAAGCGGATTGCCCGACGCAATGGCTTTGACCTCGGCGTAGGTCAGCGCGGCCGAATCCAAATCTTCGAGGCGGCGAATCGTCATGTCACCGCTCATCACTTGAGCAATGAACTTCGCCTTCGTCTCCAACGTCTGCCACATGTAGGCGTCGAAACTGCCCTCGGTGACGTAACGGTAAATCTGGACGACTGAGTTCTTGTTGCCTTGTCGCAGAATCCGTCCCTCCCGCTGCTCCACATCTGCAGGTCGCCACGGCGCGTCCAGGTGATGCAAGGCAATCAAGCGCTCCTGCACGTTTGTTCCCGATCCCATCTTTTGAGTGCTGCCGAACAGGATTCGGACTCGGCCGGATCGCACGTTGCGGAAGAGATTCAATTTCGCCGCGTCACTTTCAAAGTCCTGAATGAACGCAATGGACTCCCGTGGTACACCAAGCGTGATAAGTTTGTCCGCCATATCGCGATAAACAGAGAAGCCCTTGTCTTTGGGTGTCGAAAGGTCGCAAAACACGAGTTGCGCCAAGCTGTCCTTTCCCGTCGTCTGCCAGATACGGTGAACGCTCTCGACGGCTTGATTGACCTTCCCCTGCGGCTCGTCGGGCGCGGACGGAATCATCAGCCGTAAATCCAGCGCCGCCTTCCGCCCCTCAGACGTAATCTTGAGCATGTTGTCTTCGCGCGGATCAATCCGACCGGTTTTCAACCGCTCGGCGCGCGCCGCGAGTTCTTGAACAAACTCCTTGAGTTCCTCGGTGGCCGGCGC
>CAZCUL010000603.1:0-5365 GCA_964501475.1 uncultured Verrucomicrobiota bacterium
AGCCATTCTTCCGCCGATCCAAGCTGGTAATCGTCTTTCACGTTCGCACTCTTCCGCCATCGCAACCGTCTGGCAAGAAGGCCTGCCTTATCGACGAGTTCACTCAGCCATGGGTTCTCCACCGTTAGCGAGTGCGGCCGCGTTGGTCCCAGTCGCGTCGTCCCGCTTCACAAGGAGAGTGAGACCCTCCCGGCGTCGGCTCCTCCCGGGTTGAGAGAAATCACCAGGAAGAACCCTCGACGCTTCTGGCCTGAACGAGCCGCAAATCCTCCATGCGAACCCCGCTCGTGGAACATGAACCGAATTCGCGGCAGGGACGCGACGCCCGAGGGAACCGTTTGCTCACACTTGACCTAACTTCGCGGATTCGCAGAAATCCGGCCCTTTGGAGGATGCTGACACTGACCGCGGTTCTCTGCTAATCCGCTTCGATGGGCAGGTCATCTCGCCTGTTCGCCGTAGTCCCGCGGCTGCGGGACGAAGGCGGAACGAACTTCGCGATTTCCTGCGCCGTGTTGATGACCGATTGAACGGTGTTAGCCGCGTCGCAGACATCCATTGCGCCCGTGCGGACACGGTGATGCCGAGCGTCACGAGCGCGAGTGCGATGAATTTCTTCATGGTGTGCCTTTGGCTATTTTGTCGCTGACGGCGGCAACACGCCGCCAATCACGTCAAAGGATTTACCACCAAGCGAAGAAGGTGCGGTGTATCACGCGCACAACATTCAGCGAAGTCCAGGCAGCGGGAACAAAACGGACAAGGAAAGGTTCACCAAAAGCTACGTATTGGTCAGCCGGTTGTTGATGAAGTGCCAAGCGGAAGTGTTCCGGCGGCGTGACGCAGCAGAGCATCGCGCAGTCACACCTGCCGACCATGGCCGCACCAATGCTGCTTACCCGCGAACGCGCGCTTGTTGCTCAAAACTCATGCTTGCCGGGCGCATCCGATGGCTCTATCCTTACCGCACTGCACGCAGCTAGCATGCGTTTCGAGAACGCCGGCTCTCTCCTTTGCAGTGCACGTGGCTGCCATTCTCGCGGTCAAACGATCGACAAAATGCATTTGGGTTTAGCGGGGCGGACAGGGTGATTCCTGTCAACTCGCCCAAAACTCATCGGAGCCAAGGTTTGAGGCTTCCGTTCGGAATCACTCGGGCCTCCCCTCCTCGCCGCATCGCTTGATTAGCGCGTTATCGCATCCACAACCGATCCCGACACGGATCACGAGGAAAATTCGTAACATGATTAGTAACCGGCACCCGCTCAAATCAGCGCCGCTGAAGCAGGGCCTCTACGACCCGAGTTTCGAACACGAAGCCTGCGGCGTGGGCTTTGTTGTCCACATGATGGGAAGGAAGTCCCACGGGCTTGCCGACAACGTTGGAAGCCCGGGCCGCTACATCGTCCAGGAAACCAGCCGGCTCATCGGCAGCATGGGATTCAACGTCACCACACGTCGTTACGAAGACCTGCTGAAGTCGGGCGTGGTGGACGCATTGAAAGTAACCCGTAGCGCGCTGGAAAACGCCGCCTCCGTCGCCACGCTTGCTGCTTTTGACCGATGCGGTGGTGACGGAAGTCCCGGCAACGGCCAATCATGCGGACTGACCGTTCAACCGAGCACAGGCGACAGTGAATTCATCAACAGCGATTCCCATGGAAAGCAACGAGACGAAAACAGAAACGAAAAATGAACCGCGCCTGGCGCACTCTCTGCACCACGGCGTTCGGATCGAATGTGTCGTAGGCGACATTACCCAACAATCGGATGTTCAGGCCATCGTCAACGCCGCCAACGCGCAATTGCTGCCCGGTGGCGGCGTGGCCGGTGCGATTCATCAGGCCGCCGGACCGGGACTGGTCGCCGAATGCCTCCCGCTCGCCCCGATCAAGCCCGGCGAAGCCGTGCTGACCGGTGGCCACGCGCTTCCCAATCCTCACGTTATTCACTGCCTCGGCCCAATCTACGGCGTGGACGAACCGGCGGCGGAGCTTTTGGCCAATTGTTACCGCAACGCGCTGCGGCTGGCGGATGAGCACAGCATCGAGTCCATCGCCTTTTCCGCCATCTCCACCGGCGCATTCGGCTATCCGTTCATCGAAGCAACAGAGATTGCGTGTCGCGCGATCTTGCAGACCGTTCCCTCGCTGACACGCGTCAAACGGATTCGACTCGTCTTTATCTCAGCAGTCAGCGCCAACATCACCTGCACGCTGTTAAACCAGCGTTTCAAAGAATAGGGAGAACGCGCCACATGACTGAAGCAATTTTATGAACCGAATGCCCGAATCGCAGCGACAATTTCCCTGCCTGAACCAAAGTATCCATGCGGAAGAAACCGCAATGCAGCATCGTGCAGACAAGCCGACAAAGCATGCCGCATTCGCTGTCCTGGAGTTCTTCCAGCTTGTAAGGCGACTGGCCGCCTTGAGGCCGGTATGGACAGCGATCTCACCTGGCCAACTGACCCCGCAGGAAGCGCGCACGGCGCGCGCGTTTCAGCGCTTCATTTGCGTGGGCCTCGGCAGATGCCTGGCACGATGCGCGGACCAGGCCGTTCGAGGTCAGGCGTTCTGCGGGCAAGATTCTCTGTTGCTGATCGCCGTGGCTGCCGTAATCGAGCCTGTTCTGCCGGATTCGGCGGAGCTCGAAGTCGTTCCCGCACGCCGCAACACTCGCCAACCGTATCCGGACAGTCACACCATCTATGAAAGACACACTCGAAATCCTGAACACACTGATCCAGTTGGATAAACTGGACCATTCACCCGAACGCAAAAGCATGGAGGAGAAGGCGGAGGCGCTCCGAAGGCGGCTGCCGCAACCCGTTCTCGCGTATTATGACCGCTGCCGGGCGCGTGGGCGAAAGCCGGTCGCGGTGATGAGCGGCGATGGCGTTTGCCGCGGGTGCAACATGCGAGCCTCGCGCGGACTGCTCTCGGCCTTGCAACGCGGCGATGAAATCCAAGTCTGCGAACATTGCGGCGTTTATCTGCTTCGGGAAGGCGTCTCGTTCATTCCGCCCGAAATCCTTCAACACTCCTGACCGATAGTGATCAAATGAGCCGGAACACGGACAAAATGACCAATCAAGAAATCGCCGAACAGATGACAGCGCGCTTGAAAGAACTGCGCATGCTTGCGACGCGAATTCACGAATTGGAAGAACTCGTTCCCGTCGGCTCACAAGTCTATCGGGGGATTGCTCTCGTCGAACGCGAAGTGCAAAATGCCGGCCACGATTTGGAGCGGCTCTGCGGCGTTGCGCGGGCCATGATCGTCTGACGCGCGGGGAGAATCACAGCATGATTACAGTCAAGCATTTGGCTGGGGACGAGTGGCAGGTCACCGTGAAATCCGGCGTCACCACACATCACCGCGTGCGCGTGACCCAGTCCGATCTGGAGCGGTTCGCGACGGGTCGTTCCGCGGAAGACCTCCTCCGCGAGAGCTTCCGTTTCCTTCTCGAACGCGAGCCAAACACCGCCATCCTCAATTCGTTCGATCTGCCCGTAATCACCGGCTATTTCCCCGAGTACGAAGCGGAGATACGACAACGATTGCGCGACGCGGATTGATTGCGGGTGTGGCTTACTTCCGCTTCTTCCTCATCCACCCGCGCGTATTGTCGTTCGGCGTGCTGCTCACGCTGTTCTCCAGCTTCGGGCAGACGTTTCTCATTTCCATTTTCGTGCCGCGTTTGCTGGAGGAGTTCGCGCTGAACACCGCGCAGTTCGGTGCGCTTTACGCCGGGGCAACGTTGACCAGCGCGGCAAGCCTTCCGTTCTTCGGGCGGTTGATCGATCGCGTTACGCTGCGGGCGTTCAGTCTGCCGGTCGGATTGGGACTCGTGGCGGCGTGTTTCGCAATGGCGCTCGCGCCGAATGTCGCGGTGCTCTTCCTCGCCATTCTTGGACTGCGCCTCACAGGCCAAGGACTCTTGAGCCTCACAGCCTCAACCACGATGGCGCGCGTGTTCACCGAGGGACGCGGCAAGGCGTTGAGTGTGTCTGGCCTCGGCTATCCGCTCGGCGAAGGATTGTTGCCGATGGCGATTGTGCTGCTGATTCACGCGGTAGGCTGGCGTTTGAGCTGGGCGATTCTCGGCGGGATCATCGCCGTGGTGTTGCTGCCGGGCATGATTTCTCTCCTGCGCGATGTCGAGCCGCTGCATCAAAGCGAGATCGCGGAACACAAGGCGCATCCGCCGAAACTGCGGCTGTGGCGCGATGTGCGGTTCTACCTGCTGCTGCCGGGGAATCTGTTCCTCGGCTGCGTGCTTACGGCGTTGTTCCTTTACCAGGTGCCGCTGGCGGAGTCGCGCGGCTGGTCGGCTCAAACGATGGCCACCGCCTTCATCGGTTTCGCAATGGCGCGTGTGGCGGCATCACTCGCGATCGGCCCGGTGATTGATCGCCGGGGCGCGGTGCGGTTGTTCCCGGTGATTCTCATGCCAGCGTGCGTGGGCTTGCTCGCGTTGAGTCTCGGTTCAGCGCCGTGGATTGCGTTCGTGTATCTCATTCTGGCCGGCGTGAGCCAGGGCATTGCCAGTCCGATGATGACGGCGCTTTGGGCGGAGGTTTATGGCGTGGAATCCCTCGGCGCGACGAAAGGCACGGTCGCCACCTTCGGCATTTTCGCCACGGCGCTCGGCCCTCTGCTGCTCGGCGGGCTGCTCAAGGCAGGCGTGACGTTCGGCGTCATCATTCCGGGGGTAGCCGTCCTCGGGGTGCTTGTAATCGGCATCAGTCTCATGGCCCGAACCAGGTTACGCCGCTCCGCGCATTGAGCCATTAGCGTATCTCCACGCTTTCGCCCGGCTCTGGTTGGAGGACTTTGATCTTCGGATGGCGGGCGCGGATTTGGTCCGCGAACCACTGGCGCGCGTGCCGACACGGTAATGCCGAGCGTCACGAGCTGCTCGCCCCGTGAGGTGGAATCGTCCGGCGCTGCGCTGGCAAGGGCGCACCTTATCTCAGAGGGCGAGTGCGATGAATTTCTTCATGGTGTGCCTTTGGTTATTTTGTCGCTGACGGCGGCAAGACGCCGCCAATCACGCGAAAGGATTTACCACGAAGCGGTGAATCGGCGGTGTATCACGCGCACTACCTTCAACGAGGTCCCAGAAGAGGAAATCGAAAGACAAGGGCGGATCAGAATGATGTCGCGAAATAAACCCAAACTGGCCGCGCGAAATCCACGAGCTTTCCCGTACGTGGCCAGAATCCGGCTATTTGATATTGCAGACGATCCTTTGATACCCCATCAGCGGCGGCGTGCCGTTGTCGGTCACTTTGCTTGTCCGGTGCTCGGCACTGACAGAAAATGTCCAAACTCCAGTGCGGGCCAGAGGCCCGCGGTC